>NZ_LZHN01000041.1:0-1137 GCF_001690435.1 Gilliamella sp. Nev3-1
CCAATTTCTTCACTCAATTGCCCCGTTGGCGTGTAGCTGAAGCGGTAACGTTCCCCTTTCTGATTTTCAATTTCACTGATTTGTAGATGGATATTATCATAACGAAATTTCAGCCGTTCGCCATCTGGCAGCCGCTTTTCGGTCATTAAATGTAATGGCGAAGCGTAGTCATATTCTGTGACTTTACCCGCTTCATCTTTAAACCAAGTCACTTTGCCATAAGCGTTGTATTGATACTCACGAGTGGTGTTATTCGGGTAGGTGATTTTTGTGATTTGTCCTAAATCGTCATAAGTATAATAGGTCTTGCCCTGTTGTCCATCACTGACGACCGTGAGCCGAAGTAAAGCATCATAACTAAATTGAAAAAGACGTCCATCGGAAAAGCCTAGCTGTTGTAATTCACCGTTATCTCCCCACGTAAAATGTTGTTCGCTACCATCAGGGTATTGGGTCGATAAACGCTGTCCATCTTCATTATAACGATGACGAGTGAGTAAACCGTCGGGCGTTTCCAACTCAATAATGTCGTCGTGATGGTTATAACGTATTCGCCATATCAGCCCATTTTTTTCAATTCGAATAATTCGTCCACGTTGCCAAGTATAATCTTCATAACTGTTGTCTGGGTAAATAATGGTTTTTAACTCGGCATTAACCGTATATTCATAGTGGGTTTGATGCCCTAACGCATCAATCTCAACGGTTTTCAATCCCTCTTCATTATACTGATAGGTTTTGGTCGCCCCATTAGCATCGGTTTCTGACTGTAACAAACCATCTTTATGGGTGTAACACTTTTGACTGCCATCAGCCATGGTGACAATCACGTTTTCATCTTGCCATGTGTAACGTTCATCTAATTGCCCAAAGTTACCCCATTGACGTAAACAACGAACATCTTGACCTTCACCCTCCCAGACCCAGTTAAATTCAGCGCCTCCAGCCATTGTTCGCTTTTGAATAACATTTAAGGCGTCATATTCATACGTTTCAGTTTGACCTGCTGCGTTAGTTGCCCCAATAAGTTGATGATGGTCATTATAGTGATAGTGCATTAGAGGGTGCAGCGTTTGCCATTCCCCTTCCACTAAAATCTGAATAGTGACCGTATCAATCAGTATTGATTGCTTATCA
>NZ_LZHN01000042.1:0-5761 GCF_001690435.1 Gilliamella sp. Nev3-1
AAATAAAAAATATATTTTTATACATTTATATTATTAAAGATTTGACTGGATATTATAAACTATTGAAAAAATAGATTGATATAGGAGAACTCATTGATAAATTAATCTCGCTCAAATGTCATCAACTAAGCATAAGCAAAACCAATGCCTTAGTTTGGTATGAAGCAAGAGAAGTAGTGTTAAAAAAACCTTATAAAGAAAATTATAACGGGCTTAAATATATAGACGCATTTAAACTTTAATATTAACATGCAAATAGTTGGTAAGCTTTGCCTGCCACACAAATCTTAGCCTTATTGCACAGGCTTTTTAATTGAATTAATCTTGCAAACTATTTTAAAAAATATAATTATTACAGCCGCCCTGCAACGCAAGCAGATTCGGCGTAATCAAAATTCGATTCTTCCCGATATACACATCAAACGCAGCTACCAGTACGACAACCTCGACCGTCTGGTAAGCAAAATATACAGCAAGCACAGACAGACCGATTACTACTATGATCGCACCGGCAGAATTGAAGGCTGTCGCAACCACAGATACAGGAAAATCCTGCAATACGATGCCACAACCAACCTATTAGATCACAGACGACCAATAGAATTAGACCCTAGTAATCAGAACGTCATCTGCTATAACCAGCTCCTGAATTTCAGAGGACACCACTACCGCTACGATGAGCACGGTCAAACCCATAACAAACAAACCATCGGTGCCCCCCAGCACTACCACTACGACGACCACCGCCTGAGCGAAGTACGCATTGAACAAACAGACCGCAGCCAGCGTTACGGCGGAGTCTACGACGCCCTTGGCCGGCGTATCGAAAAACATCAGCTATAGACAACGCAGGCAACCCCTACAACCGTACCCGCTTCCTGTGGGACGGCTTAAAAATGATTCAGGAAACCGGCACGAATCAGCACAGCAGCCTGTATATCTACACCGACCAGAACAGCTACGAACCACTGGCGCGTATAGATAAAAGAGGTAGCGAAGATGAAGAAATATTCTACTTCCACACCGATCTGAACGGTGCACCAGAAGAGCTTATCGTAGCAAGCGGTGACATCGTCTGGGAATGCAGCTATCAGCTCTGGGGTAAACGGATTCATGAAATCGAACACGAATCCATAAGCAGAACCTCAGATATCAGGGACAATATTTAGACCGAGAAACCAGCTTACATTACAATACTTTCAGGTATTATGATCCAGATATAGGTAGATTTACTCAGCCAGATCCGTTTGGTTTGAGCTGTAGTTTTAATAGTAAGTCGAATCGTTGGCGTAATAATGAAACAGGACGTTTTACCAAACGCCCAACTGATCCATCAGAATTAGCTAGATATGGGAAGGTAAATAAAGCAGACATAGATGCATGGGCCACACAAGGAGGAATACCAAATACTTGGCATGCTGATCCTAAGCGTTTCCCGAGCGGAAAGTTTAGATATGAAGGTCAAGAGTACCAAGTACATGGCATAGATCCTACTACAAAAGCAAAATGGCCAACAGCTAACTCAGCAAATGGCCCAACGGCTAGTATTAAAAATACTATAAATGGGCAAAATTATAGAACTGATGGGACATGGGGAACATTCAAATCAGATCCTAACAGTGCACATATTCCCCTTAACGGATCATTTTATTAAGGTAATTAATATGAATTTACAAAAAATAAAGGATAGAGTTTTATCCCTCCCAACCATAATGGGTATATCAGAAGAAATATTAATAATTAAAGAATTAAAGAATTAATGATCATTAAAACTGATGATTTAATCCAAAATAAAGATATTTTTCGATTTATCTTAGATTCATTAGAGCTATCTCATACAGACTCTGGTTTTATGGAGTTAACAAAAGAGAATGAGAATATCTTTATTGATTTTTATCATTGGTTGAACCGAATAAATGACCAACTAAATATGAATATAAACATTAATATCATAGATTCCTTTAGCTTATCTGTTGAAGATGTTAATAAATTGATGTCACCATATAAATAGAAGGAAATATAAAAATGAACAATTATTTAAATTTTAAATAGAAAAATCAACTAGAGTGATAGAATTAAATACTGTCTAATATTTATTTTGGCAAGGATAATTGAATTTTTCATATATATACTGACTAGAACAGCTACGAACCACTAGCGCAATAGGCATAGACGGCAACCATGAACAACATATCCACTACTTCCCACACCGACCTGAATGGCTGTCCAGAAGAGCTCACCGATGCAAACGGTAAAATACTGTGGGAATGCAGCTTTCAGTTATGGGGTAAGCGAATTCATGAAATCGAACACATCCCGATACAACAGAATCTCAGATATCAGGGACAATATTTAGACAGAGAAACTGGCTTACATTACAATACTTTCAGGTGCTATCATCCGGATATAGGTAGATTTACCCAGCCGGATCCGATTGGGCTGCTGGGCGGGTTTAATCTGTATTAATATGCGCCTAATGGGTTAACTTGGATTGATCCATTAGGATTAGCACCTGTGCTGAAGTAAGTGAGTTTGATCGTATAAAAAGTAGCAAAGTCTATACAGTTATTAGACAAGGCAAAAACATATCTTCTGGATTGTTTTCACTAAACCCAAATAATATAGAAATAGTTGCAGGACATGTAACATCAGAGAGTCGTTCTCCATCTCAGTTTATATCTGCAACCAAAGATTTAAGTATCGCTGAAAAATGGGCTAATAAAATTGGAACTAGAATAGTTGATATAGATTTAAGTAAAATTTTGGGTGGAACAATTGATATATCTTTTACTAAAGGTCTTGACCTTTTAAGTAATCAATTTGAAGACGATTAGCTAAAGGTGCTTGAGAAGCACTATTTGACTGACCTATACCAACAAATTCAATAAAAATAATTAATTAGGTATTTTATGAAAATTATAAATTCTGATGTTCATGAAAAGATTATCAGTGTAATTGAAAAAATTAGATTACAAGATAAGTTAGATGAAAAAACAATTAATGATCTCTATACTTCACTGGATGAAATGGTAACTAATTATAAAGAAAAAGATCTTATTTCAAAGGAATTGGCATATAATCTTTTAGTCCTGCATGACAATTTAGAAGGCGCTTTAAAATTGGGCACTTATGAAGACATGAAGTATATAAGTAATATTAATTCAAAAGTAAGCGAATATATTGAGAAAATATTTCTAAGTTAAAAAACTGAAATTAAATCAGGATGATTAGTGGCACTACCACTACAACGCCAACTACCGCTTGAGCGAAGTACGTATTGAAAAACATCAACTAAACGACGCAGGCAACCCCTACAATCGTGCCCGCTTTTATGGATCGGCTAAAAAATGATTCAGAAAACCAGCCCGAATCAGCACAGCAGGCTGTATATCTATACCGACCAAAGCAGCTACCAACTACTGGCACGCATAGATAAAAGAGGTAATGCTCCGAAAAAGTCATATACTTCCTCACCGATCTAAACGGTGCACCAAAAGAGCTTACCGTAGCAAACAGTGACATCATCTGGGAATGTAGCTATCCGCTCTGGGGTAAACGGATTCATGAAATCGAACACGACTCAGTAGAACAAAACCTCAGACATCAGGGACAATATTTAGACAGAAAAACTGGGCTACATTACAATACTTTCAGGTACTATGATCCAGATATAGATAGATTTACTCAACTGGATCTGGTAGGTTTAGCTGGCAGTATTAATCTTTATCAGTATGCGCCTATTGGATTGAGTTGATCCGTGGAAATTGAGTTGTTTCAAAATTCATTCGTGAATAAAAGAAAGTAATAAACTTTTTTAAAAAGCTGAGATTATAGGAAAATCGCATCAATCAAGTATCGTTCATTTAACAAAACAACTTCTTTTAAAGAATAAAAAAATCAGACTGTCGCACCAAAAACCATAGGTCATGGATTTTCTGAAACTAGAGTTCGATATGGGCACGTGTTTATTTCAGAGAAATAAATGATAGTATAATTGAAATATTAGTAAATCTAATAAGGCTAATCAGCAAATAGTTATCAATGAAGTTTTAAAAGTATTTGGTAAAGGAACTTAAGTATTATGAATATTAAAATTTTAAACTATGATCGGGATCTTAATCAGGTCAATGATAATGTTGATGTTGAAGTTTTTTTAGACAATGGAAAGAGGTATGCTGCAACATTTTTCACTATCGAAAATATAATTTCTATTTTGAATAAGTATAAAGAGACAAAAGAGTGTTGTAATGGCTTATATTTTTGGGCATCAGATATGATTATTGTTGAGAGTTTAAATGACAAAGTAATAAATAAAACGATACAGGATTTGATAAAAAACGAAGAATTTCATCATGTTTTCTCATTATTAGAGTAATTAATCAATGTAGAAAAGATCGTACATCTAAATTTTCATCGCTTTTATTTCTTTGCTACCTATATTGTAGAAAATCAGCTATTAGTTATGAAGTATAATGATACAAAAATAGTACAGGTATCGATACAATATAATTCATACTATCAAGGTTATAATTTAGACAAGTAACCAGTTTACATTACAATACTTTCAGGTACTATCATCCAGATACAGGAAGATTTACCCAGCCAGACCCGATTGAGCTGCTGGTGGGTTTAATCTGTCCAGTATGCGCCTAATGAGTTGACTTGGGCCGATCATTTAGGGCTGAATGCTCACCATGTAAGGCAAAATCTTGTAAAAGGGTATTATCCCTGCTATTTTAGTTCCCAAAGTTGAACATGAGTTCCTTACAGATGAAGTTGGAATTGTTACACGCAGTAAAATTAACTCTATAACAGAAAAACCATTTAGTCATGCTAGAGAATTATTAGCTAGAGGTATACGTGTACCCACAAATACCCAATAGTGCTTTTCAGAAATTAATCGCCAAAAATAAAGAAATGTATCCAGAAATGAGAAAACTAAAACCTAATGGAAAAAGAGGTTGTTAAATGAATAAAATAGGAAAAGATGAATTAGTAGTTACCTCACTTTTATCTATGCTTTTGGATGATACACTTGAATATTATAAAATTCATTTAAGTGATCCGAGTAAATCTACAAACGATAATGATCCTTATGCAAGAGCAAGAAGTATTATCGCAAAGCTATCAGATAAAGACCAAGAAAAGATTTTTAATTTTCTGCGTATAGTAATGATAGATACAATGTCAACAATTTTTGGCACCATAGATGGTTCATGTTTTCCTCCTAATATTAGTGGTGATTTCATTCTTGAGTATGATGGAGATGAAATACAAGGTTCATTGCAAGATGAGTTAATTGCCAAAGCGGAAGAGATTGGTGTCTACAATTAATGAATTAATCATTTTCCCCCGATCTGCTAGTAGGCGAAAAACACAACAAACAGGGATAGACCGACTACTGTTATGATTGCACCAACAGAATTGAAGCGATTGCCATCAAAGATACTGGGAAATTCTGCTATACGATGATACCCCAACCTATTAGCGGGATCGAAAGCGTGTTCCTAAAAAAAGAGGTCGATGCTAATTATGGCTAAACGTGTTGTTTGGAAGAAAAATGATCTAGTCAATATCCAATTACGTGATAATTTATACACAATTGGACAGATGCTAACCAGCCCTGAAATGCGCTTTTATGATATTTTCAATTCAGATGGTGCATGGCAGAATTTAGATTTAAATAAAATAGAACCCTTGTTCAGCGTTTTTGTTGGGAATGTGATTAATAAGTCGTTAATTCAAGGGAAAATAAAATCCA
>NZ_LZHN01000043.1:0-3533 GCF_001690435.1 Gilliamella sp. Nev3-1
TCACCGAGAATCAACATCGATATAGTTTACGTGCGTTATGTCGATGTTTACAAGTGTCAAGAAATAGCTTCTATTATCAACTACAATTAACCAGTAAAAAAACAGACAAAGAGCTTAGTAAAAAAGTGAAAGCGGTATTTAACGATAACTATCAATCCTATGGAACAAGGCGACTACAAGTAGCGCTTAGAAAGAAAAGCATACTATTATCCCGTCGCCGAATTGGTCGAATCATGCAAGAAAACGGATGAGTATCAAAATATACCTGTAAAAAATATCGTGCTAATACAGAACAAAGCAACGAATCAACAGTAAGTAAGCAACTTAATCGTGAGTTTACCGTAGGCCAACAACGCAAAGTGTTAGTGACTGATTTAACTTATGTGAGAGTAAAACAACAATGGCATTACCTTTGTATGATTATTGATGTAAGCAATCGAGAAATCGTGGGACGAAGTGCAGGAAAACATAAAAATGCTCAACTGGTTATGGATGCTATCAGCCAAATCCCTATTAACTTAAATTCAGTTGAGTTATTTCATTCAGATAGAGGAAAAGAATTTGATAATCATCTACTTGATGAATGTTTAAAGGAATTTGGCATTGAGCGTTCATTAAGCCATAAGGGATGCCCTTATGATAATGCTGTTGCTGAAGCAACATTTAAAGCGGTGAAAACTGAATTTTTGTCAAACACGATTTTTGATTCACTTGAACAACTCAGGTTGCAATTTAATCACTATGTGGATTGATTTAATTACAACAGGCTTCATTCGTCTTTAAATTACCAGTCACCCATTGAATATAAAATGAATCTATGACCTTATCTTTTTGGTACTAAAAAGTGTGGACATACCATTTATTGGAAAAAGCAGCGCAATATATAAACAATGCTTTATCTAAAGACGAGTATATAGATGTGGATGATATTCTGCATTTTGCTTCTCATGATCAAATACAATTATGCGTTAGATTACGTGTGAATCAACCAAGTAGCATTTATGCATTTATAGATAGTATACCAATACATATATGGGAAAAATTAGAACAACGAGACGAAAACTATCGATTCTTTTTTAGTTGTAAATATGGTGGATGTGGCTTTAACTCCATTACCTAAGTCATTAGATGTAGATATTGAAAAAGGTGATTTTAATTCTAGTGTTTCATATGCAGATATTATTATGGCAATAACAAATAGGTTTATTAATGATATTCAAATACAAAAACATAAAAAACTAGCAGTTGAATATTTATATCTTCCGGGAGAAGAATCATTTTTAGATGATAAGTTTGATTTAAATATTATAGAATGTAAAGAACCCCTTATATTTGAGTTAGATGAGTTAATTATAACAACTGAAGAATTAGATAATTTCATAACTAAATTAAAAAACACTGCCCAAAAAGACAAAACGTTTAAAAGTGAAGTGGTTGGTAGAAAAGAAAATATATTAAAGAAAGATATTTTAGATATAGCCAAAGCAACTAGGGAAAAATATCCAAACTGTACCGGTAATTCTTTAGCAACAAAAATACACACTTTTCTTAGTAACCATAATGCCCCCCTGCATTTGGAACAATAAAAGAATATATATCAAGAAATCTTTTAGCTCCACAAGATAAAAATACTAAACTGAATTACGACTTAGTCATTCCAGAACATTTAAAACACCTAAAAAAATAAATAAACTAAAAATTTATAAATTAATTATTTATTTACCTGTTTTTTTATATACAGTGTTTGTTACAGTTACCTTGTTTTATAAACTTTTATAAAGAGGTAACTAATGACCAATCAAATCCTATCCAAAAAAGAAGTAAAAACCTTACTACATTTCAAATCTGACACTAGCCTTTACACGCTAGAGAAGAAAGATAAAACTTTTCCGCAAAAAATTAGAATCGGTTTACGCCGTGTTGGCTATCGAGCTGATGAGATTTACTCTTGGCTTGAATCTCGCAGAGTAGAACGTCGTGAGGTAGCATAATGGTGATAAAGCAAAACCCTCTATACCGTGAAATAATCGAGGGCTTAGATTGGAACTTATTAGACACCTCCAATCATAGCCAATCTAATTATAAAAAGCTACCTAAAAAGCCGAGAGCTTACCTATTAATTGCGTGTAGTAGTGACAATGGCATTACTGAAAATGAGATATTGCGCACCTGTAGGCTTTCTAGCGATAGAAATTATTGTTCAGAACTAGAAAGAAAGTTAGGCATTACATTAAAGCGCATGGATGAATCTAATACCGACGGAATAGGCTCACATTATCGCTATTACCTAGCCAATAGGGAAGATGCTCAAAAGGTGGTTAATCTGATTCTTAGTTATGAAAATAGCTTATTAACTGATTCAGATATCAGCCAAATTTTAGCACTTTACCCAAGCAAAGCAGCTTAATTAATTGATTTTATAGCAAAGCTCATTTTTGAGCCGACGGTATCCCTTTGCCTAAATTTAGCTAAAAGAGGGATTTTTCGACACGTTAGGAGTAATACTTATGACAGATTTTAATCATTTAGTACCAGTAACAGAAACGCAATTCAACGGCAAATTACAGCAAACAGTTAGCGCGAAAGATTTACATCGTTTTCTTGGTGTAGGGCGTGATTTTTCTACATGGATTAAATCTCGTATTGATGAGTACGCATTGAGTCCAAATGATGATTATTTGCTATTGGATTATTCCCCCGAATTGGTGAATCAAAGCACAAATAATAAACAATATTCCCCAGTTTTGGGGAAAAATACCCAACGAGGTAGACCAGAAAAAGATTACTTATTAACAATTGGAACCGCTAAAGAATTGGCGATGATTGAAAACAACGAGAAAGGACGAGCAATAAGAAAGTACTTTATACGTTGTGAAGGACACCTTAAAGAAATCGCACCAGCAATCCAGAAGAAAGCGCTTAATCGATTAAAAGCACGTTTAAAAGTCGCAGATTATAGCCGTCCTATGTGTGACGCTTTAACAGAGCAACGTAAAGCACTGGGAAAAAGCGCAAATAACACCGTATTTACTAATGAATTCGATATGATTAACCGCATCGTATTAGGTACTACATCAAGCAAATACAAGAAAGCCAATAATCTTACTGGTAATATTCGTGACCACCTAAACGAATTTGAATTAAACCATATCGCATACCTTGAGAACGCAAATATAACATTAATCCATATTGGTTACGACTATCATCAGAGAAAAGCTGAGCTAATAAAGTTATCTCATGCTTATTTGATCCGTCATATGGCACAGGTGGCTTAATTATGATGACTACATGCTCATTTAACACCCTAGCTACCCAATCTCTAAATAATCGCTTAAATTGCTATTTTGACGGGATTAACGCCACCAAAAAGATTAAATCATTTTTCTTGATTAGCAATAATTCTAGTTTCCAGTCAAAAAACTATTTTAATGGAAGCCAGTGCAAAAATGCGCACTCAGTGCGCAGCGAAAACCGTTTTTTAATGCGTACTAATCATTACATGGGGTTGAATTTTAAAAGTAGGTTTCTTGAGT
>NZ_LZHN01000044.1:0-88574 GCF_001690435.1 Gilliamella sp. Nev3-1
ACACCTTAAAGAAATCGCACCAGCAATCCAGAAGAAAGCGCTTAATCGATTAAAAGCACGTTTAAAAGTCGCAGATTATAGCCGTCCTATGTGTGACGCTTTAACAGAGCAACGTAAAGCACTGGGAAAAAGCGCAAATAACACCGTATTTACTAATGAATTCGATATGATTAACCGCATCGTATTAGGTACTACATCAAGCAAATACAAGAAAGCCAATAATCTTACTGGTAATATTCGTGACCACCTAAACGAATTTGAATTAAACCATATCGCATACCTTGAGAACGCAAATATAACATTAATCCATATTGGTTACGACTATCATCAGAGAAAAGCTGAGCTAATAAAGTTATCTCATGCTTATTTGATCCGTCATATGGCACAGGTGGCTTAATTATGATGACTACATGCTCATTTAACACCCTAGCTACCCAATCTCTAAATAATCGCTTAAATTGCTATTTTGACGGGATTAACGCCACCAAAAAGATTAAATCATTTTTCTTGATTAGCAATAATTCTAGTTTCCAGTCAAAAAACTATTTTAATGGAAGCCAGTGCAAAAATGCGCACTCAGTGCGCAGCGAAAACCGTTTTTTAATGCGTACTAATCATTACATGGGGTTGAATTTTAAAAGTAGGTTTCTTGAGTTCGTGAAAAGCGCCAAAACAATAAACAGCAACATTCTTTTAACCCCTACAAAGCACATCAACCCCAATAATAACAAGCCTTAAAGTCTATTTTATTGCCCATTAAGTATCAGTAAGGTACATTTACAACCATCGCTTTAGCTATGTGATTTGTTATACAGATAGTATATAACGAAAACCATATAACCACCCTATTGACAGGCTTTCAAATCAAAACAACCAGACCACTGGGTAAAGATTATTGATTGTTAGGTGGTAACAGATTATCTTTATTGATAAAAATTAATGTGTAAAAAGTAGGTGGTTTAATTATTATTGCCCTATTATTAGGCTAGTTCATCCATTAACTTTTGTAGTTATTCTGGAATTCCATTACTACACGCTAGAAAGCAAATAGATGAATTGCGCATCAATAACATATCAATGCAAATCAGTCAAAGCCAACAAAATCTTTGTATATAAACAGATCTTAGATATTTATTATTGAAACTATGTAATAAACAAGCACTGTAAGAAAGCAGAAAAGAATCTAAAATAAAGAATATAAATATAAATTTAATTATAATGAATAAATCGGTAGTTAACGCGGGTGGATAATTATAAAAAATAGTATAAATAATTTACATATGTTCTATTTGCGAACAAATTCTTTAACTTATGAAATAAAATTTATTTTGAAAAAAATTCATTCACACTATTTCAAACTAATGAACAGTGTTAGGTTTAAAACTCCATCATTTATCTCACCTGTTATCTACAGACCTTATTTACTGAATAAATAAAATAAGTTATTGTTTTAACATAAGTTGAAAGTAACAAGAATGTGTGATAACGTGCCTATTAATTAGCAAGGTTATAACGGGCTTGATGCGAGCCATATTTACTGAATAGGTGATACTTCTAATATCAATAAGCCAGCTGTAATATATGCTCAATTCTATATATTTATTCAAACCCGTTTCATATTGGCTTGCTTTTATCATATCTTCACAATGAAATATAAAGAAATATTAATTATCTAAATTATAGAAATTTAATTACAACAAAGAGGCAATAATATGTTTTTCTTATTTTTTATTTTGGTCATTGCTGTTTTAGTTTGGCTATTTTTTGCATACAATAAGCTTAGGAGCTTAGCTGAAAATGTAAAACAAAAACAATCAAATATTTATGTAACGATAAAGAAAAGGCACGATATAGCACAAAGATTGTCTGATATCGCGTCTAGTTATGGCGATCATGAAAAGTTAACTCACTTTACCGTGACTGAGAGTAATAATATTGCTACCGCAAATAATGTTGCATCTGAAGCATCTCGAGTTATCGGTAATGTTCAAATGCTAGCAAATCGTTTTCCTGATTTAAAAGCAAACTCGACTTATCAGCAATTAATGGTGCAACTTGATGAGATTGAAAACACGATTTTAAAAAGAAGAGAAGATTATAATGCGGCAGTTCAGATCTATAATTCAACTCGTGGTAGTATTCCTCATTTATTCTATGCAAGTAAATTGGGGTTTGTTGAAGCAACCTATTTTGAAGTCGATGAAAATGGTATAGAACAGCTTGCTTCATTTAAAACCGATGATGGAAAAATTCTTAGAGATACTATGGGAAGAATGGCCTCGGTAGCAACTGAAAATGTCAAAAAAATAAAAGCGAAAAGAGATAATAATACTGAAGAAGTCGAGCCGTAAAATTAACAAAGATCTAGTGATAACATTGGCGCTTTTTTGGTTTGGTTGGAAGAAGGTATATTTTTATCACTTATCATTAAAAATTCGCCGACAATGTCGGCGAAAAAATAAGTAAATATAATTAAAAATTATTACGCAAAACCTTTCAAACCAACCACATGGACATGTTCTTGGTTATTGATAACTTTACGCACAAGTTTATACGTTGTACCTTTTTCAGGACTGATATTTTCTGGGGCAGCTATAATTAATTGCATCTCCAAACGTTCACATAACTCAAATAATGTTGCAATGGATTTTGCATCTAATCGAGCCGCTTCATCTAAGAATAACAAACGACATGGTAAGATATCTTTATTACGTAGCCGCTTGGATTCTTCTTCCCAACTTTGAATCACCATGAGTAAAATTGACATACCAGTACCGATGGCCTCGCCCGTTGATAATGCGCCACTTTCAGCACGTAACCAACCATCAGCTCCCCGATTGACTTCAACATCCATTTCAAGATAATTTCGATAATCAAGTAGCTCTTCACCAATATTTTGAGCGGTTCGTTGTCCCATATCAATATGTGGATTTAAGCGCTGATAAAGTTTAGCTAAAGCCTCTGAGAAAGTAATACGATTGTTACTAAACAGATCTTGATGTTCATTTTTTTCATCAGCAAGTGCAGCTAAAAGTGAGGAATGCGCCTCTCGAACATTAACATTCAAGCGTACCCCATTAACTTGACCAAATGCCACTGCTTGTAATCCTTGGTTAAGTAGTCGGATACGGTTTTGCTCACGTTGAATAGTTTTACGGATAATATTTGACACACTTTTGGAGCTTATCGCTAACTGCTGCTCTCGAGATGTTAATTCTTCGGTCAAACGCGATAACTCAATTTCCATTTGTTCAATAGCTTCAATTGGATCATCAGTTTTTACAATATCTTGGCGAATTCGTTCGCGTAAATGCGCATAAACTGCAATATAAAATTGAATTTTGCGTTCTGGACGTTTTGGATCTTCAGATAATCTTAAGACATCCCGTAGATGTTCATTATCGTTAACCGCTAAACGTAATGATCCTAATGCTTTATCTGACATTGAACGCAGCTCATCGGCACTTAAATAAGCAAGCTCGCGACGATGTAAACGGCGTTCAACGCTATTATCTTTAACTAGTCTTAGTACTAAACACCAACCCACTTTCGCTTGCACTACTTGTTCTCGAAGCTGTTTATAATCACGCAACGTTTGAGTTAAGCGTTTTTGCATTTGCGTCATTTCGCTTTCACACATAATCAGTTGTTTTTCAAGCGATGTACAATGCTGGCGATTACTATTTAATTTGTGATAGATTTCATCACGGCGAGCTCGTGCCCGCTCTTCAGTAATCGCATCGGCTTTTACACCGATTTGCTCAATTTCTTTATGTAGTTCATTTAGCATATCGCGCTTAGTTTCAAAAGCACTTTTTAGCGATGCAAGCGTTTGATTATATTGATTGTATTTATCTTGGTACTGTTGCATTTGGCTGCGTGCTGCAACTTTTTGAGCTTCAACGATTTCTAAGCGAGAACGTAATTGTTCATTTAAATCGCTATTTTCATTTAACATGCCCGCTGAATCTTCATAACTAAAATGAGCACGGCGTTGTATCACTTCAGTTAATGCAAAGACTTGTTGCCGAATGGTTTGTTGCTGTGCTTTGACTATATTGTAATGTTCTCGCAATGCTTCATTTTGCTCTGGATCGCTTTGTAATACCGTCACAATCGGTTCAAGTTCAGAAACTGTGTTACGATTACGGTTAACATATTGCACTGACTCTTGCGCTTCGGCTAATTGTTCACGCAATTCATCAACACGATCAGCTAAATCATCATCAGCAAGTAGATGCATCTGGGCAACAAGTTTATTAATAGTTGCTAATTGCTCTTTATAATTAGCAACTTGTTGTTGGTTTTGTTGATCGATACTTTCTTGAGATGCGAGTTGGCGTTCAATTTCACTACGTCTCATTGTTAATTTTTGAACTTCAGCTTCTGGATCAATATCAAAAGCTACGGCAAGATATTGACCGATAAATTGTCCAACATTTTGCTCAATGCGTTGTAACTTTTGTAAATCAAATGAAATAGTTGCATAACGTTCATGCAATTCATCTCGTTCAGCAGATAATTTTTCTAGATGAATTTCACGTGCTGCACGACCAAATAATGGTACATTAGGAAAACTTGAGAATCGCCATTGGCGCTCACCGGTTTTAACTAACACCGCTTTATTCATCTCTTCACAATCAAAAACACTATCATCAAATGATGATGGATCTCCTTCGATAAAATAAATATCTTCTGGATAATCCTCATCACTTGCGGTCAGGCTTTCTAACTGCTGTTTAACTAGCGATAAATCTGGTACAACAATCGCTTGCCTTGCTGGGCCGTAAAGCGCTGAAAAGTAAGGGGCATCATCGATGGTTACATCTTCATAAATTTCAGAGAGTAAGACCCCATTAAATCGCTCTGAAAGCACAGATAGTCGACCATCATCAACGCCACTAGGTTGATTCAGTTGTTCAATTTGAACATCTAATTGATTACGTCTAAAACTAATTTGATCTCGTTCAGCAACAAGCACACGCTCTTTCTCAAGTAACTTTTGCATATGTTGTGTAACATCTTGGCTGTTACTAAAAGTTTCGCCTGTTTGTTCTTGCAAAGCAATTAGGGAATCTTGAGCTTTTAACCATAATGGTGCTTTTTGGCGATAATCAGCAATTTTCGATTGAATCTGTTCAAACTCTTGTCTAGATTCAATTCTTTTTTTACTCGATTTGTTAGCAAGCTCTGCGACTTCGTCTAATTGCATTTCAAGCTCTTGCTTTAAATCATCAAGCTCATCGTAATTAACTTGACGATTAACGCGTTTACAAAATTGTGTTAATAATGATTCCGCCTCTTTCTGCTCAAAAAAACGTTGTTCAAGTTCATCTAGTTGTAACTGTAAATGTTCGGCTTGTTCGGCTTGGTAACATTGTGATGGCCATTTTCTTAACGATTCTTTTGCCGCAGCAAACGCATCACTACGAGTCACATCACCAACTAATTTAACCACCAATTGATAAGCACGATCAAACTGATTAATTGCCGCATCAGATACACTTAATTTTTGTTCTAGCTCAAGCACTTGTTCGGTAATTTCTTTTTGCTTTTCATCAAATACAGCAAAATGATCTTCAATATTACTAATGCTTAGTTTTGGTAGTTGGCATAATGATTGCGCATTTTTTAGTGCTTGCAAGGCTTGTTGATATTGAATTGCACGTGTTTGTTGAACATCAAGTGCTTGCTGATAATCTGCTAGCTGGGTTTTGATTTCATCAACTTCTTGTTCAGTTTGTTGAACTTGATCACGATAAGTTTGATATTGTTCATTTGCTTCAAGCACCACTTCGTTTTGCTCTTCAAGCTTTAAATTTAAATCATCTAAATCAGCTTGATAACGATCGATCTTCTCTTGTTGACGCAATGCGGCTTGCGCTAAATTCAGGTGATCATTAGCAGCTTGTAAATCCGTTTCTAAATCGCTTTGCGCTGCTTGATGTTCTTTAAGCTCTTTAGCCATTTCAACTTGACGATATTGATTGCTAATAAGCAAATCTTGTGTTTTAAACATATCACGGCGCAAACCAAGTACTGATTCAATATGCACTCGGCGTTCGTTAGAATGGCGCATATAATCAGCGGCGACATAATTAGTCGATTCACTAATAAGATGTTTAAATAAATCACGATCCGATTGCGTGACTCGAATAGCCTCTAAAGTCATTCGGTTTTCACGTAATGCCGCTTCCATATCTTGAAAGGCTTTACGTACACCGCTATTTTCAGGTAATAAATAGTCACGCAGTGAGCGGGTAATAGCACTTGAGATACCACCATAAAGTGAGGCTTCGATCAATCGGTAATATTTACTTCTATCTGATGGTGAACGTAATCGTTTTGGTAAAATACCAAAATCAAACATGACCGAATGATAATCAGTAATAGAGTTAAATTGTTTAAAGATAATGCCTTCCATCAATTCAACTTTTTCTTTTAACTCTGGCAACGACAAAATACGTGCCTGTTTGTCATTTAATCTTTCTGTTACTAATTCAGTTGGGCTTATATTTACCGATAAGCCTTGCAATAAAAATGGTTTGATATCAACTTTTTTGTCACGCCCTGCTACTTGCTGTAATCGTACACCACAAATAATTCGTTGGTTACGAGAGTTAATTACATCAAGCATAGAATAGCAAACACCTGGTTTTAATTTACCATGCAATCCTTTATCTCGCGATCCTGATGTTGCCCCTGCTTCGGTTGTGTTTCTAAAATGTAATAAGGTTAAGTCGGGAATTAATGCGGTTACAAATGCTGCCATCGTGGTGGATTTACCCGCGCCATTACCACCCGATAGCGTTGTGACTAATTGATCAAGCTCAAAAGTTCGCGCAAAAAAACCATTCCAGTTAATTAGCGTTAATGAGTGAAATTTACCGTGGCCAATCATATTTATTCTGTCTCCTCATTAACGTCTTCATATTGCTCTTCATTATTATCATTATCTAAGGTAAGTGATGATTCAATTTTAATTGCTTCTCCATCCCTAATTAAGCGTAATTGGGCTTCTTGTACATCATCACCACTACGTACATCTGCCCCAAAGCGGAAAATAGCTTCGTTGATACGAAAACGATTACTATCGTTACCAACAATAAAAAAGATCATACCCAGCCGGCGTAAACGATTTAACGCTGTTTTCACTTTATCAAAGAGTTTTTGGCGGTCCAAATCAGATCCTGTTGAACGTTGGTTCACTAATTTAAGTAATTTACTTTCATCAGCTAACGAAACTAACTCATCAAACAATTCTTGTAGGGTAAAAATGCCTTCATGAGCCAATCGTTCTGGGCTTAAGTATAAATAGCAAAGTACCTTGCCAACAAGCATATCAAGTTCAGAAAGAACTGAGCGAGGAATTAATGTTGTAGAACGAGGGCGTAGGTAAAAAAAACCTTCTGGCGCTCGAATTAATTCTACATTATAACGTTGATAAAATTGTTCAAGCTCAAGTTGGAAATCCATTAGGAATGCATGATGATCAAGTTCATCAATACCAATATGGCGCCCAGATCGCAGTAAACTATCAAGCTCAGGAAAGATAGGATTAGCAATTGCTTGCGCCAATTTAACTGACATATATTTATCAATAGATGCTTGAGAACTTGTGGCTATACGCTCCTTAACTTCATCAAGATGATGTGCGGTTCGTTGTGTTTCAAAATCGTTAATATCTGTTGATGACATGTGCTTGCACCTTAGCTCCATAATCGTTAATAGGCTTCCACTCAGCAGGAATTCCAAGCAAATCATCTTCGGCAATACCTAGACGAATAGCTTGTTCAATAAATAATCTTGCAATATCAAAGTGTTGTTCGCGTGGGAACTGTTCCAAATAGCTATAAATGGCAAGACCTATATCAAGTGGTTTATGTTCTTGCTTAAAGACCAATAAATTTTGCTCAATATGAGCAATTATATGTTCTTGAATCTCTTCAATCATTTCAAATTCAAGTTCTGACGGTAATTCTCCTGTTACTTCTGCTTCATGTAAAGCTAGTTCTTCATCACGCATATCAAGTAAGCGATCAGCATTAGCAAAAGTCAGCGACCAAGGCAACTCAAAATATCCTTGTATCGATTTACGTAAACGCTGTGAAAACACACGATTTTTATCTAAGTCAATAGCAGTACGAATAAATTTATGGACATGGCGATCATAACCGATCCAAAGGTCTATCGCTTTTTGCCCCCAACCAATAATTCGATCTAGTTTACCTTGTAAATCCATAACAACATTGTTAATTTTATCAAGATCAGGATTATCAAGCGTCGCATCTTGTATTAAAAGCAAACTGGCTTGCAATTTATCCCCAGCCGCTGCTAAAGTGTCTTGTAATTCGCGCAATGTTTGCGATGTTTCGGTAAGTAAACCTTCACAACTGCTAATTGCAGCTTGCCAATCTTGGCTTAATAAGGCTGAAATGTTTTGCTTCACATCTGCCTGCTGCTCATCCATAACACGTTGCGTGATATCAATACTGTCAAAAATCTCAGCAACGGAATATTTTAACGGCGCAAAAACATTTCGATGCCAATGCAGATCATCACCACCTTCAAGCGCAGCATCGGCAGCACGTTTTAACTCTTGTGCAACAATAGAAAGTTGGAGAGATAAACGTAAGGTGGAAAACTCTCGCTGACGAATATAATAATCAGTAATACCTATTCCCAATGGCGTCAAACGATAGATAGAAAACCCATCAGTCATTTCACTAGTAAATCGAGTAATAAACCGCTGTCGGACTAAATCATTAATTGCATTATTGGCACGCACAGTAATGGTATCTTCACTTTGCTCAAAAATTTGTGAAACATGCCTAAAAGCGTCAATTAATTCCGATTCTGTCATCTCTCCATCAAAACGCTCGCTGTTTAATACAGCAATAGCTAATAAAAAAGCTAACCTTTCAACAGGCAAGACGATCGAAAAATCATTCTTTTTTGCCCAAGAGACCAGTTCTGGCACTGATTGGGAAAAATCAATCATAAAAAATCCTTAATTTAAGGAGATAAAATCGAATCATACCTCAAAGTTTTATATCTCAAGGTAGAAACAAAAATAACGCCAATTATATAACAATATAGAGTAAATTTGTAATGGAATTCGATGAAAGCTCGAAAACTATAATTATTTAACTTACATTGCCTTTTAACGGTATAATAATAAAAAATAAGATAATCTGAAAAGACCAATACTTTTATATTGGTCATAATAACATGAAGTTAATTAAGAGTTGTTGAGCTTTTGTGTTCGTATATTAATCAACAATGCATTGGCAGCCACAAAAGTATAAGTGCTAGCGATATCATGATGTTATCCTTGCGAAAGCTCGAAACAAATCGGTAAACTACCACTATCAACAGCGAGATGGATTTTAGTTGAATTGCCCCGCAGCTTTTTCTTATCTGCTGTGAATACTGAGTTGTTACAACTGAGTTATATCGATGCGCTCGCACAATAAAACCATCGAGGAAAACCCATTCAAAACAGCTATACTTAATAGTTGTTTGAAAATATACATTAATATGACTTTTCTAGGGCATAAATAAAAACATCTATAGAATGTATTTCATTAACCAAATGTAATTGGTAAATCTTGCCAAGGAATACCCGTTCTTATTCGGAACAGTATTCCTTCAAATGTCACCCTATTATTCTGGTTTATTATAAGCTTGACCGTACTTTTCATTATTTTCATCATCGTTTCTTACTGCTTATCTGTTAACATTGTTCTTGGTATAGTGAACTAAGTTATGGTTGTTTTTTGGCAAAATTATTATAAAGTTCACTATGCTATTTAAAAAACTACCATCAGAGATAAACACACGCTAATAATATAAAAATTAATCGCCTCTGCACACCGCAATAGTACTAGGATAATTCGCACGATCTAGAGAAACGTTACCTCTAAGCCCCATTACTCGATATACTTTTCCCCCCAAAAAACCACCGTTTATTTTCTCTAACTCACTGGTCCATCTTTCACCATCTTTACTCCAAATTCCACCATATCTTTGAGTTATACCCCATTCTCCCATAAATGTCCCTACAGCCCGAATAAAATGATCCCAATTATTAGTTAGCTCATTGATATCATACAAGTATTGACGTCGAAAATTATAGTTCATTGCTTCCTCTTTTGTTGTTCTTCCTTGTCTTGAACCTCGACAAAAATCTAATGCTGGGAAACGAGTTGCAGAAGCTAACATTCGATTGTTTGCAAAGACTATTTCCGAACTACCAGCTCTTGCCCATTTATTTGGGACCGGAATAGTAAAATTATCTAACCATATCCATGATTGACCATTAAAATATTCCATTGTTATCGTCGGTGTTCCATTTTGGATAAACTCCCCTTTTGTTGCCGACTCATATATCACAGAACAGTTTTGTGCAATTCCTCCTGCAGTCCATAAAGAAATCTTTCCTGCTCCATTATGAGAATAGCAACGATATCGAGTTTGATCGGCTCCTGAACCAATTAAACTAAAACCAGCTTTTTTAAATCCAGTTGTAGGAAAACCTGACCAACGACTAAAACCGTTTATTTCATTAAACACACTACTATCGTGCCCACCATAATTAGTCATCTCATTTGGTTTAAGATAACAAATACCTTGTCCATATGGCATAAAAGTATATACAACAGGAGGAGCACTACCATAAAACCGACTATTAGGAATACCATATCTGGTAGTTACACTTACATCATTTACCTCAACTTTTAAGGTATATGGACCACCACAGTTCCATAATTCCCAATTTAAACGATCGTTAGGTATCGGTATATTATTGTCATACCATGTAGCTTTCATAGTACCCGAAATTGTTCCCTCCTTTTCGTCACCATCATCATCACCGATTAATACACCAGCAACATTATGAAAATTTCCATCAGCAGGAACTAATGTCCATACATCCGAAAAATGCATGTGTTCTGGTGCACGAATAGCGACAGAGGAATCCCACGCATTTAGCCATTCTATGCCACCACGGCCATCTCGTCTCGGCATATTAAAGCCTTGAAGTTGGTTTAAATTTGATAGTTTTGTAACTCGATCTGTTAATAATAAATAAGGTGCGTTACCAATAATTGCTTTTTGAGAGATCGCTGAATAGGATTTAGCAGCATGAACAGAAAAAGTTGAAAGAAATAAAAAAGAAATAACATATATAAAAATAAAACTTCTATAGTTATTTTTTTCCATCATAATATCCTTATGTTTTTTTAATTTATTTTTACTCTAATTAAGATCCCTTACCTATAGCGCATTAATAAAGTTTATAAACAAATTAAAATCGTAAATTCATAATTTTACTTTTACCTATAAAAATTAATAAATAACATATTCATTATAATTGTTTTTTATTTTAAACAGTATAAAAATAAATTTGAATTTATTTATTCCGTACTCGCACAAACGCTTATTTATGCTAAAATCAGTATACATTCTATCTATAAACTAACATAAGGACGTAACGAAATGCATATCGGTATACCTAAAGAACGGTTAGCCAATGAAGCTAGAGTTGCAGCAACGCCTCAAACTGTTGGACAACTGTTAAAACTTGGCTTTACAGTCTCTGTAGAACAGGGCGCTGGACATGCTGCTCATTTTGAAGACCAAGCTTTTATTGATGCTGGAGCAACCATTCAAAACGCGCAAGAAATTTGGCAAAATGATCTGATTTTAAAATTTCATGCACCAACAGATGATGAAATTGCTTTAATGAAAGAGGGATTAACCCTTATCAGTTATATTTATCCAGCTCAACATAAAGAACTATTAGAAAAACTTGCCACTAAAAATATTACTGTTATGGCAATGGACTGTGTGCCACGTATTTCACGCGCACAATCTTTGGACGCATTGAGTTCAATGTCTAATATTGCTGGTTACCGTTCAGTTATCGAAGCAGCAAATCAATTTGGTCGATTCTTTACCGGTCAAGTTACTGCTGCTGGTAAAGTGCCTCCAGCTAAAATATTAGTTATTGGAGCAGGTGTTGCAGGCCTTGCAGCAATTGGTGCCGCAGTGAGTTTGGGGGCAATTGTTCGTGCTTTTGATACCCGACCTGAAGTTGCCGAACAAATTAACAGCATGGGCGCTGACTTTTTAGAGTTAGATTTTGAAGAAGAAGCAGGTTCTGGTGACGGTTATGCTAAACAGATGTCAGCCGCCTTTATTGAAGCTGAAATGGCCCTATTTGCTGAGCAAGCGAAAGATGTTGATATTATTATCACAACAGCATTAATTCCAGGCAAACCTGCACCAAAACTCATTTCGAAAGAAATGGTTGAATCAATGAAACCTGGCAGTGTTATTGTTGATTTAGCAGCATTAACTGGCGGAAACTGTGAATTGACTAAACCAGGTGAAATTTTCGAAACAGATAACAACGTAAAGATTGTTGGTTATACTGATTTAGCTAATCGTATGCCAGCGCAAGCATCACAACTTTATGGTACGAACATTGTTAACCTATTAAAACTACTTGCTAAAGAAAAAGACGGGAATATTGATATCAATTTTGAAGATGTCGTAATCCGTGGTGTAACGGTGGTTAAAGACAAAGAAATTACTTGGCCAGCACCGCCAATTCAGGTATCAGCTCAACCCCAGAAAAAAGCAGCTGAACCAATTGCTAAACCTGAACCTAAACCAATGGATGTTCGTAAAAAATACGGTATTTTAGCTTTGGCTATTATTGCTTTCTTCTGGCTGGCTCATTCCGTTCCTGAAAGCTTTTTAGGTCACTTTACTGTGTTTGCATTATCTTGTGTTGTTGGCTACTACGTAGTATGGAATGTCACACACTCTTTACATACACCTCTGATGTCGGTAACAAATGCAATTTCTGGGATTATATTAGTCGGTGCAATATTACAAGTCGGCGATGATAATAGTTTAACTACGGCGATTGCCTTTGTTGCTATTTTGATTGCTAGTATCAATATTTTTGGTGGATTCTTTGTTACTCAAAGAATGCTGAAAATGTTCCAACGTGGCAAGTAAAGGAGAGCATACATTATGAGTAATGGAATCATTCAAGCAGCCTATGTTATTGCTGCGTTACTTTTTATCTTTAGCTTACGAGGTCTTTCTAACCAAGAATCGGCCAAATCAGGAAATATCTACGGTATGATTGGAATGGCAATTGCACTTATCGCGGCAGTTGCTAGTATCAAAGGTGGATTACACTGGATCATCATTGCTATGGTTATTGGCGCTGCAATTGGTCTATATCTGGCCAAAAAAGTGGAAATGACACAAATGCCAGAACTTGTTGCACTACTTCATAGCTTCGTGGGAATGGCTGCGGTTCTTGTTGGCTTAAATAGCTTTTTAGATTCTCACATTCAAGATTTTCACGGTGGTGAACTGACTGTACATTTAGTAGAGATTTTTGTTGGCGTCTTTATCGGCGCAGTAACCTTCTCAGGCTCTATTGTCGCATTTGGTAAATTAAATGGACGCATTAGCTCGAAACCATTATCCATACCAAATAAGCATTATTGGAACTTAGCTGCAATTGTTGTTTCTACCATTTTAATGTTTGTCTTCGTTAAATGCGAAAATGGAATAGGTGCTACAATTAGTTTGTTCATCATGACAATTATTGCATTCGTTTTTGGTTTCCATTTAGTTGCCTCAATTGGCGGTGCTGACATGCCAGTGGTTATTTCAATGCTAAACTCTTATTCGGGTTGGGCAGCGGCAGCGGCCGGCTTTATGCTAGGTAATGATCTTCTTATTGTAACTGGTGCATTAGTTGGTTCATCAGGTGCCATTCTTTCATATATTATGTGTAAAGCAATGAACCGTTCATTTATCAGTGTTATTGCGGGTGGATTTGGTAGTGATGGTAGCACAGCTAGTTCATCTGATGAAGAACAAGGTGAGTACCGTGAAATGCAACCAGCCGAAGTAGCACAAACACTAAAAGAGGCGCGTTCTGTTATCATCGTTCCTGGCTATGGTATGGCTGTTGCACAAGCACAAGGTGCTGTAAGTAATATTACCGAAAAACTACGCGCAATGGATATTGAAGTAAGATTTGGTATTCATCCTGTTGCTGGACGTTTACCTGGTCATATGAACGTGTTGCTCGCAGAAGCCAAAGTACCTTATGATATCGTTCTTGAAATGGATGAAATCAATGATGACTTCCCTGATACGGATGTCGTTTGGGTTATTGGTGCAAATGATACAGTAAACCCAGCTGCTGAAGAAGATCCAAATAGCCCAATTGCTGGCATGCCTGTTCTTGAAGTTTGGAAAGCAAAAACGGTCATTATTTCTAAACGATCAATGAATACCGGGTATGCAGGTGTACAAAATCCACTATTCTTTAAAGAAAATAGCTATATGTTATTTGGCGATGCGAAAGATAGTGTTGAAAAAGTATTACAAAACCTTTAATTAACCTCAACCAATACTATTGTGGCATTTTCCACAATAGTATTGGATATATGTCCTTACCACTTATCTGCAAACTTGAGTAATAAAATTCATACTATTGATAATAACTCAGCTAGCCAAATAATATTCATCTGTAGAAATTACTCGCCCATTGACAGTAATTGAAGAAAATACTGTAACGAATACACAGAAAAAACAAAACTAATGCCGTATCACAAACGAGAGATATAACAGTTATATCATAAAGAAAAGATAACCATTACCGATTTAGCTGCTTTATGGTTAGTCGACCGACCATCTATAATGTGCTAAAAAAGCCCAATTGAAACTATTTATCCTCTTTAACCAATAAGAGCAAACGTTATAAAAACATGAGTTATGGTATTAAACATCTGGTTAAAATAGGAAAATCGATTGAATATAAAACATGAATACAGGCAACGTAATATTTTACGTGAGTTTTGTACTCACTATGGGATATTTACACAACTGTTCACTTTTTTAGTTATATTTTTTGTAAAAAAAATTCAGGATTCTATACCGTTTCGCGATTAAATGAGAATTCACAGCATCTATCGGTTAAACAAGCAATAACCATGGTATCAATCAAAACTTCGCAAAACCTGACAGTTAATAAATGAATGAGCAAGCCGAAAGCGATAGGTACTTTAATGGAGATGTGATATTCACTTTTAGGTTAAATTTTTGTAAAAAATATTCAGGATTCTATACCGTTTCGCGGTTAATTGAGAATTCACAACATCGATTGGTTAAACAAGAAATAGCCATAGTATCAATCAGAAATTCGCAAAAACCACCAGTTAATAAATGAATGAGCAAGCCGAAAAGCGTGATACGGACTTTCATGGCAAGGTGGCATCATCAACAAATCGTTAGCGATTAAAAAGATAGAAAACAAAAGATTAAGTGATTTATTCACTTTTATAATGTGGTTCAACCGTATAAAGCGGTTCCCAGTAAAATACTTTATGCATTTTTAGAGGATTATTTTAATCATAACAAATAAACAACCCGATGTTTTCCTACAATTAATCTATTTATTACTCACTAAATACATATTTTATTTTGTTAAATAGTTTCAGGAAAGTATGTGTTTCAGTATAAAATAGCATTTATATTAATGATTATCTTTTTTGATTTGTTCTTTATGATAAAGATAATAAGCACCTCGAGATACCATTCGAAGTTGGAAAATAAGATCTTCAATTAATTTTTCACGCTGTACCAAATCAAAATCAATCGCTTCTGCACCCGCATTAAATGCAATAGTGACCATCGCTTCTGCTTGAGCTTCGTTGTAATGGTGAGGCATTTGGTTGGCATCATCAAGATAATCGACAAGCTCTACAATAAAGTGTTGAATTTCTCGAGCAATAGCAGAACGAAAAGCGGCTGACGTCCCCGCTTTTTCGCGAAGAAGTAATAAAAAGACTTTTGGGTTTTTATCAATAAATTCAATAAATGTGGTGACTGATGTCCGTAATACGCTACCGCCTTTTTCAATACGTTTACGCGCTTGGCGCAACAATTGACGAAGCGTTAAGCCACTTTCATCAACCATGGCTAAACCAAGCTCATCCATATCACGAAAATGCCGATAAAATGAAGTAGCGGCTATTCCTGCTTCACGCGCTACTTCTCGCAGGCTTAAACTAGCAAAACCTTGCTCTGCATTAAGTTGATTAAATGCGGCTTCGATTAAAGTACGACGAGTTCTTTCTTTCTGTTGAGCTCGAACACCACCTGTCTTGATATTTTTCATCTAATAGCTCAATTCTGATATTCCTACATCCTCGAACATTAATTTGCTGATTTCAATAATTGCTCTTTTTCAGCAAGTACTTTTGGCATATGCTCACGGATAGTCTTAGCTATTGTTTCATAGCGAGAGCGTAATGGCGAACCAGGACGATAAATCAAAGTAATACTACGTGATGGCACTGGGTCTGTACAAGGGATATAACAGATATTATCACGAATTCGCTCATTAGGCGCAGCAAGTTCTGGAAATAAAGTAATACCACGACCCGCAGAAATCATACTCCTAAGCGTTTCAAGACTAGTCGCTTTGAACTGTTTATCTTCATCAATGCCAACTTGAAAACAATACCCCATTGCGTGATCACGCAAGCAGTGGCCATCTTCTAACATTAAAAATTTATGTCCTTTTAAGCCAGATAATTTAATGGTCTTTTTATTTGCTAGCTCGTTATCAGATCGAACAGCTAAAAACATCGGTTCCTCAAATAAAGGCAATTCAATAAATTGAGATGTCTCTTTAACTTGCGCAACAATAGCACAATCAAGTTTACCACTTTCTAACTGAGCAACAATGCTAGCCGTTTGTGCTTCATGTAAGTAAAGTTCTAATTTTGGAAAAGATTCATGTAAAACGGTAATAACATGAGGTAAAAGATAAGGCGCTATAGTAGGAATTAATCCGATATGCATCGGTCCTGACATTTCTTCACCTTGACGGCTTGCCATTTCTTTTAGAATTTGAATATTACGCAAAACCTCTTTAGCCTGTTCAACTAGCATCATACCTGTTTGTGTAAATAATACTTTGCGGCTCGTACGTTCTAATAACATTACGCCTAATTCATCTTCTAATTTTCTAATTTGGCCACTAAGAGTTGGTTGACTCACATTGCAAGCATCTGCTGCTTTACGAAAATGGCGAAATTCAGCTAACGAAACAAAATATTCCAAATCACGAATATTCATAATATCCCCAATAAGTTATTAGTTAATGGTATATACTCAAATAGCTTCCATATGTAAGATTAATAGCATTAAAAATGCGCGTTATAATTTCTTAAACTATAATGCTTTATAAATAATATCCTACGAAACAAATAAACAAGAAGAAGTTCTGAGTATAGTTTTATTTCATCTTAATCAGTTAGTCAAAAACACTAACCAAAGCAAAACGAAATTTGTCGTTTTTAATTAGGTATTACTAATATTACTATATTAAGTGCTATTGTTGATAATTATGTTCAAAAAATCAAATATAATATTTAAATCATTTTGGAAAAATCATTTTATTGAGAGAAAAACATCAATTTTAAGAAACATGGAAACTTATTAGCAATTGCGATATAATCACGCACTATAACTATTTTTAAGCCAAGATACTTTTTTGAGGTGTGCTATTTTTAAACAAGTTTCACGTTTTTATCAAAAGTTTTTCCGTCATGAAGATAAACAGAAAATGGGCTATGTGTCCATTCCACGTAATGAACATACTATATCCCGCAAAGAAATTAGTGAAAATGCATTAAAAGTCCTTCATCGATTAAATAAACAAGGGTATGAAGCTTATTTAGTAGGTGGATGTATTAGAGATCTCATTTTAGGCAAAACACCAAAAGATTTTGATATCACGACTAATGCAACGCCCGAGCAAATTCAGAAGCTTTTCCGTAACTGTCGTCTAGTGGGAAGACGATTTCGCCTCGCTCATATTATGTTTGGCAAAGAAATCATTGAAGTTGCGACTTTTCGTGGAGATCATGCGTCCCAAGAAGGACAAACTAATATATCTAAACGTTCACAATCAGGTATGCTGTTACGAGATAATGTGTACGGAACCATTGAACAAGATGCAATTCGCCGCGATTTTACCATGAATGCCCTTTATTATAGTATTAATGATTTCACTTTACGTGATTATTGCGGAGGATTGAAAGATTTACAAAAAGGTATTATTCGATTAATCGGCGATCCACAGACTCGTTATCGAGAAGATCCTGTTAGAATGTTAAGAACTGTTCGTTTTGCTGCTAAATTAAATATGGCAATTGAACCAGCTACTGCTGAACCAATTAAACACCTTGCACCTTTATTAAAAAATATTCCATCTGCTCGGCTTTTTGATGAGTCTCTTAAACTATTACAAGCAGGCAATGGCTACAAAACTTATGAACTACTGAGAGAATATTGTCTTTTTGAGCAATTATTTCCGATTATTGGGCGGTTTTTTACCAATAATCAAAATGGTTACCTAGAAAAAATCATTGCGCAGGCTCTAAAAAATACCGATTATCGTATTGCCAACAATAAACGGGTCAACCCTGCATTTTTATTCGCTGCATTTTTCTGGTACCCAATTATTGAGCAAACACAAGCAACCTGCGTAGAAAGTGGCTTACCATTCCATGATTCATTTTCGATGACAATTAACGAAGTGCTAAGTGAGCAATGCAAAAATATTGCCATACCTCGACGTTTTACCTCTACAATGGGAGATATTTGGCGCTTGCAGCTACGTATGAAAAAACGAGAAGGTAAACGAGCATTTGTTATATTAGAACATCCTAAATTTCGAGCAGCTTATGATCTGTTAGAAATGCGAGCCTCAATCGAAAAAGGAGAACTCTTAGAACTGGCTAAATGGTGGGATGAATTCCAATACTCTTCGGTAGAAAAAAGAATATTGATGGTAAAACAACTTAATAAAATCAATAAACGCAAAGTGAAACGTTAATTTTTAATTCGCACTTTTATAAATAATCGTTATAATGTTGAAATTAAAATAATCATAATAATTTTATAATCATTGATGAAAAAATTAACGCCTTCTCTTATTGCACTAACCATCACTATTTCTTTGTATAACAACGCTAGTTATGCTATAGATTTACCGAAAGCTGTTAGCAATAATCCTCAATGCCTTGTGGACGTACCTAGGTTTGATCGCCCTTTAGTCAATGGAAATATAAATACCTTACCAGTCAATGCTGAAGCTAATCAATTTGAAGCGATTTATCCAAATATTGCCATATATCAAGGTGAAGTATTTATTGAGCAAGGTAACCGCACTGTTCAAGCAGACAAAGTAACCATTGACACCAATGATGATAATAATCGAACTGTAACATTAGAAGGGAATATTAATTATCAAGATAATTTGATAAAAATGAAAGGCGAGAATGCATCAATGAATCTCAATAACAATGATGCCAATATGAGCCCAAGCCAATATCACCTTGTTAATCGACTTGGTCGCGGTAATGCTGATCAGATGAATCTTGAAAAGAACCGCTATGTTATTTTAAAAAATGGTAGTTTTACATCTTGTCCTGTTAATGATAGTACATGGAATATTAAGGGAACAACGGTTATTCATGACAATGAAGAACAACTACTAGAAGTTTGGAATGCGGTATTTAGTGTTGGTAAAGTCCCTGTTCTATATTCACCTTATTTACAATTACCAACTGGTGATAAACGCCGTTCTGGATTATTGATGCCTAATTTTGGCTATGACAGCATTGATGGCATTGATTTTTCAATACCAATCTATTGGAATATTGCACCAAATTATGATGCAACTTTTACGCCCAGAGTTTTACAAAAACGAGGTGTACAATTACAAACAGAATTTCGTTATTTAAATGAAATAGGTTTAGGCACACTTGCCTTTTCTTGGTTGCAACATGATAGACAATATGACGAAGATAGAAAAAATCATTTTAATGGCAACAATTATGATGACAATAAACATCGTTGGTTATTCCATTGGAAAAATGAAGAATTAATTAACTATAATTGGCGTTTCTATACTGATACAACGCGTGTCAGTGACAATCAGTATCTTACCAATCTAAACTCTAAATATGCATCTCAAACTGCTGGCTACTTAACACAGTTCTATAAAATTGCTTATAATGACGAAAATTGGGATCTTACGCTAGGCTATAAGCATTTTCAGCCATTTCACTCTGAATTAAAAAATTCACTTTACCAAACCGAGCCACAATTAGATATTGGTTATTATAATAATGATTTGGGACCTTTCAAATTTAGAGCATTTTCTCAACTATCCCGCTTCTTGACATCGGGTCGAAAGAAACCTAAAGCATGGCGAGCACATCTTGAACCAACGCTTAATTATACCTTAACCAATTCTTGGTCATCATTAGCCACCGAAGCGGGTTTTATGGCTACTCACTATAAACAAGATAATATTAAAAATTATATTGATCAATATAAATACTTAGACAAAAACGTAAATCGTTTTTTACCTAAATTTAGTATTGACGGTAAAGTCATCTTTGAACGGGATATGCCTTATCTCCATAACTATACTCAAACCTTAGAACCACGAGTAAAATACATCTATATTCCATATCGAAAACAATCAAATATTTGGGCATATGATTCCACTATACTGCAATCAGATTATATTGGCTTATTCAGAGATCAGCCTTATAGTGGTCTAGATAGAATTGCTTCAACTAATAAGATATCAACGGGTGTAACAACACGAATTTATAATCAAAATAAAGTTGAAAAATTCAACTTATCAATTGGACAAATTACTTATTTTACCAAATCAAAAACGAGCGAACACAATAATGATTTAGACGAAAACTCTGATACTGGTAGTATTACTTGGGCATCAGATAATTTTTGGCGCATAAATGATGACATGATCTTTAGAAGTGGCGTCCAGTATGATACTCGAATTGATACAATTTCATTAGCTAATGTAACATTTGAATATCGACCGTCTGCAGATAAGTTAGCACAATTATCTTATCGCTACGCAAATCGTAACTATATTGACACTGTCGATAAAAATTCTGCTTATAGAGGTTACAAACAAGATATCTCCCAAGCAGGAGTGATGACAGCATGGCCATTATCACAAACAGTCAGCGCTGTTGGATCATATTATTATGATGTAAAATTAGGTCAATCCGCAGATGGTTTTGTCGGATTACATTATAGTGATTGTTGTTGGGGAACAACAATACAGTATGGTAGAAAATTAACAGATTGGAACAATACTTCTCGTAGAAGCAAATATGAAAATAAATTGTCTATTAATTTCGAATTGCAAGGATTAGGCAACAATCGAGACACCAAAGCCAAAATGCTAAATTTCGGAAAACTACCATATACAACAACATTTGAATAAGATATTTCTGGAAAATAATAGATAACCAATAAATTTATTGCAAGCAGTAAATGTTACAACAACAAAATGAGTTGAGTGAAGATGAAATTATTAAAACTATTTATCGCTTTAAACCTAAGCGTAAGTTTAGGTATTTTAACGCCATTGTCTGCCAATGCTGCACCTAAAGTTGTAGAGCAAGTCGCTGCAATTGTAAATAATAACGTTATTTTAGAAAGTGACGTTAATGACATGTTAAAAACAATTAAAGCTAGTACCGATTCTAGAAACTTACCCAATGATAAGGTGCTCAGACAACAAATCATTGATCGTCTCATTATAGAAAACCTAATTTTACAAAAAGCAGCTAAAGCTAAAATCACTGTTAGTGATGACGAGGTAACTAGTGCTATTAGCAGAATTGCTGCCCAAAATGGTATGACTATCGATCAGCTTCGAAGCAAGTTGTCAACAATGGGGATCAGCTATGGATCGTATCGTGAAAGAATCCATAATGACATGTTGATTGAAGAAACACGAATGCATGAAGTAAGACCAAGAATCAAAGTTTCAGAAAAAGAAGTTGATAACTTAGCTAAAAACATTGCTCGTCAACCAACTAATAATATTGATGTAAAAATTAGCCATATTTTGATTTCTATTCCAGAAAGAGCATCAAAACAACAAATAGATAATGCAACAAATAAAGCACGGGATATTATTAATCGAGCTCAAAAAGGGGAAAATTTTGCTAAATTAGCCACTTCATATTCAAACGATGATCTTGCTTTAAAAGGTGGTAGTATGGGTTGGCGTAAACTTAATGAGTTACCGACTATTTTTGAAGAACGCTTAATACGTGCAGCAAAAGGCAGTATTATTGGCCCTATCCGCTCTGGTGTGGGTCTGCATATTTTAAAAGTTGATGATACACGTTCAGAAGCACCAAAAACAATTACAGTTCAAGAAGTAAATGCTCGTCATATTTTGATTAAAACAAATGTGTTAGTCACAGACCAAAATGCAAAACAAAAACTTACTGATATTCGTAAATCAATTACTAGTGGTGCAACAACTTTTGAAGCAGCTGCTAAAGCTAATTCTGAGGATACAGGTACAGCGAGTAAAGGGGGAAACTTAGGTTGGAACCGTCCTGAGATTTATGATAGCGGTTTTAGAAATGCACTAGCTCAATTAAAAAAAGGGGAAATAAGTCAACCAATAAAATCATCTTATGGTTGGCATTTAATCGAATTAATCGATACAAGGCGGATTGATGGGAAGAATGCCATGGAAAAGGCACAAGCTTATCAACTTATTTTTAATCGTAAATTTGTTGAAGAGGCCCAAGTGTGGATTCAAGAAATAAAAGGTGATGCCTATATTAAAATTACAGGTGAAGATAAACATGAATAGCCGTGTTCATCAAGGGCATTTTGCCCGCAAGCGATTTGGGCAAAACTTTTTACATGATAATTATATTATCGAAAATATAGTTGCAGCTATACAGCCCAAAAAAGAGCAGGCTCTAGTCGAAATAGGCCCTGGCCTTGCAGCATTAACTGTACCTATAAGTCAATGTGTTGATCATTTGACCGTTATAGAGATCGACAGAGATTTAGCCAACAGATTAGTGGAAAACCCACTATTGAAAAATAAACTAACTGTCATTGAACAAGATGCACTGACCTTTGACTTTAATCAACTAGCTGAGCAATTAGACAAACCATTAAGAGTATTTGGAAACTTACCTTATAATATTTCAACACCTTTAATGTTTCATTTATTCGAATATGCAAATATCATTACTGATATGCATTTTATGCTACAAAAAGAAGTAGTAACTCGCTTAGTTGCCGCTCCTAATAGTAAAGATTATGGTAGATTGAGCGTCATGGCTCAATATTATTGTCAGATCATACCTGTTCTTGAAGTTCCACCAACATCATTTAAGCCAGCACCAAAGGTTGATTCAGCTGTTGTTAAATTAATTCCTTATAAAGAAAAGCCTTATATTGTTAATGATATAAAAATACTTTCTCGTATTACGATGGAAGCATTTAATCAACGACGTAAAACTATTCGTAACAGTTTAAGCAACATGTTTACTGCTGAACAGCTAGAGGATTTAAATATTGATCCAAGTTTACGTGCTGAAAATTTAACAGTTCAACAATATTGTCAACTTGCAAATTCATGGAATTAACAGTATGGCAAACTTACTTATTGGCGATATTCATGGTTGTTATGATGAGTTTATGCGAGTGCTTGAAAAAGCAAAATTCTCATCATCAGACACCTTATGGCTAACAGGTGATCTCGTTGCCAGAGGACCAAAATCATTAGACGTCCTAAGGTTTGTTAAACATAATGGCAATCAAATTCGATTAGTATTAGGTAATCATGACTTACATTTATTATCAATTTATGCAGGTGTTACTGTTTCTAAAAAGAAAGATAATCTTGAATGCGTAATTAATGCGCCTGATTTTGATGAATTAATGAATTGGCTACGTAAACAACCATTGGTTCAAATTGACGAGTCACTAAAACTAATTATGGCCCATGCTGGTATTTCACCACAATGGGATCTTGAAACACTAAAAAAATGTGCCAATGACTTGAACATTATGTTATCTAGTGACTCTTATGCCTTATTCCTTGATAAAATGTATGGTAACTTTCCTGATGAATGGTCACCTGAACTAAAAGGTTTAGATAGACTGCGCTATATTGCTAACGCATTAACTCGTATGCGTTTTTGCTATGAGGATGGTCGCTTAGATTTTTATTGTAAAAAGTCGCCAGAGCAAGCACCTTCAAAGCTTAAACCTTGGTTCTTATTATCAAGTAAAATTCCAAAAGAATATAGTATTGTTTTTGGGCATTGGGCTGCGTTAAACGGAAAAGGCACACCTGAAACCATTTACGCACTTGATACAGGGTGTTGTTGGGGCGGAAAATTAACATGCTTACGATTTGAAGATAAAAAATATTTCAAGAAACGTAATATTGAAACAAAAAGTTAAAGTTACTACTAAAAAGGACCAATTATGATGTCTACTTTATCTGTCATTAAATCAATATGGAAAATAATTAACTTTATTAGAGAAATATTTCTTAATCTAATATTTCTAATTATTATTATTTTAATTTTTAGTGTTATCACATTAATCAAAGAAACACAAAAACAAGAAATTGTTCCACAATATGGAGCTTTGGTTTTGGATATTGAAGGGATTATTGTTGATAACACACTCTATAGTGATGAAATTTATGCCTTACAAAATAAAATTTACGGCAAAAAAATAAATAGCTCCCGTGAAAATAGTTTATTCGAATTGACGCAAAAAATAGCTCAAGCGGCAAATGACCCAAAGATTACCAGTATGGTCCTAAAATTAGATAATTTTGTTGGCGCAGACATGAGCGCTCTTCAATATATGGGTAAATATTTGGCTAAATTTAGCGAAGCTAATAAACCAATTTACGCTTTTGGTTCGAGCTTTAATCAAAGCCAATATTATTTAGCAAGCTATGCAGATAAAATCTATTTGACACCTATTGGCGCTGTTAATGTATATGGATTAGCAGCCAACAACCTATACTATAAAACCCTACTTGATAATTTAAAAATCAACACACACGTTTTTAGAGTGGGTACTTATAAGTCTGCCATTGAGCCATTCATTCGTAATGATATGTCTGAAGAAGCAAAAAGCAATACGACTCGTTGGCTAACACTTATGTGGAATAACTATCTTGACGATATATCAACGCAACGAAAAAAAACTAACACACAATTGGTTCCGGCACCAGATACTATGTTAGCTAATTTAAAAGCAGCGAATGGAAACATGGCTCAATATGCTATATCTAATGGATTAGTTGATGTCATTGCATCTAACTACCAATTTGAGTCCGAATTGACTCAGAAACATCAATTAAGCATTTATGATTATCAACTTAAATCAAAAGATAAAGAGCCAGATAATGATAACAAGCCACTTATTGCAGTTGTTTTTGTCAACGGTACTATTAGCGATGGAGAAAACAGTAGTAATATTGCTGGTAGTCAAGACATTGTAGAACAATTAAGAAATATTCGTAAAAATTTAACTAAACATAACATACAAGCAGTAGTATTGCGAGTAAATAGCCCTGGAGGCAGCGTAGATGCATCAGAAGCAATCCGTAGTGAATTGGATGCATTACGTAGCTATAAAATTCCTGTTGTCGTCTCTATGGGAGGAATGGCTGCATCAGGTGGATATTGGATATCAACCGCATCTGATTACATTATTGCAAGCCCAAATACCATTACAGGCTCTATTGGTATCTTCGGTATTATTCCAACATTTGAAAAGTCATTATCTCATATTGGTGTTTACAGTGATGGAGTAGCTACCTCACCGTTAGCGGGAAATAGCTCAACGCAAGAACTACCTAGCGAAATGAATCAACTAATTCAAATGAATATCGACAATGGCTATCAAACATTTATTTCTTTAGTAGCAAACGCAAGGAATATGACGACTGAGCAAGTTGATAAAATAGGACAAGGCCAAGTTTGGTTAGGCTCAGAGGCAAACAAAATTGGGCTTGTTGATAAGTTAGGCGACTTCGATGACGCCATTGAAACGGCTGCAACATTGGCTCATATAACCGATTACGAAATTGACTGGCAAAAACCAAATGGAAATTGGTTTAATGCATTTTATTCAAATATGATAGCGATGTTGCCTCAATCAACTGCTGAAATAGTTTTTGAACAACTACCTGAAGCAAAACAACTTAAACAGCAGGTTTCTTTATGGAATAAGTTTCACGACTCTCAAAATCGATATATTTACTGCTTGAATTGCGCCGATGTGCGTTAGTAATAATTTATCCGCCTAATGGCGGATATTTCCTCTAATTTAATCTAATTTATTGCTTAAACTATTTTTCTCTGGTTGAAAAAAATAGCGCATATGATTCATGGCCTCATAAATGTATTGATAATTCGGTATTTCATTAATTTCACGATTATGTAAATCCATATGATGACTAATACCTAATCGATTCACAAGATAAATATCACTAGATGTCTTTACCGCATAAGAACTATAATTTGACATCAAAAGCCAGTTACGATCGACGATGGAGCTAAATAAATCATAACCTGTCGAATAATCACTTATATCATTTTTCACATATAAATAGTGTTTCATTAAGGTTGGAACAACATCTTCATGACTGGTTAGTTTTCTGCTATTACCTTTGATTTTTTCTAACTCTTTTCCTCCAATGATAATAAAAGGAACTTTTGTTTGCGCATCCGTATAATTACCATTATGCCCCCAAAATCCTAATTTATTATCATTCATCTCTTGAGAATGATCGCCAGTAATGACTACTATTGTGTCTTCTAATGAGTTTGATTTAACTAGTTCATCGTAGACATTTTGCAATAAAGAATCGTCATAATAAACACTTTGCTTATAGCGATTAAAAATTGGCAAAGGATCGGTGTCATTATTCAATGTCATATAATTTAAATCACCAATAGGTTTAAATTTTACCAATGAATCGGCAGGGAAATCATAAGCATGAGGAGCATCATAAAATAAAAATGAAAATGTTGGTTTAGAAGCATCTCGTGTTTTATACCATGCCAACCAATCGTCTGTGATTTGCTTATCTCGATTTGATGCCGAACCATCTTTACTACTGATTCTTAAATTTTTGATAGTGACAAATACGGTTCGATCAAATTCAGGAGCAGAAACTTTAGCTGACGTAAAGATGCCAATATTATAATTTTCTTTCTGTAATGTAGTAATAAATAGTGAAGGAATACTATTTCGTAAAAACGCATCCCAATAGGTACCAGGAATACCATAAAATAATCCAAAAATACCAGTACGTGTTGCATTACCCGTTGAATAATGGTTATCAAAAACTACACCATTATTTTGCTTAACAAAACGAAATGTATTAGGAGAAATTTCTTCACTAAATGTATCATATCGCCAAGAATCTAAAACAATAAACATAATATTTTTAGGTTTATTATTATCTGGATTAATTACCAGTGGTTTTTTTGGATAATAAACACTAGCATTACTATTGTCCTTATTATACACAACTTTTCTTTGCCCATTTGCATCAAAAAAACTCATAATTTTTTTTGATGTAAATGGGCGATAAAGTGGAATATATTCTTTTACCGCCATAATAGGCGAATAAGCATAATAAAATGCGATCATATGCACTACATGACTAATCAAAAATGAACTAAAAAGAAATATTGTTGATAGTAAGATAATCTTTGATTTTTTTTGCGATAAAACCAATTTATTATTAACAAAATAAAGAATGAAATACTCTGCACAAAATGAAATAACAATAAGCACAAGCATTAAAAGGTAAGTCAACATTGAAAAATCAACAATCTGACCAGAAAAAACCATCGATAAAACAGATTGATTGATGTGGAAACGGTATTGCTGGAAAACAATAGTATCAACATATAACCCAATTTGAAAAAAACTGAAGAGTATAGCAAGAATAATAGTACGCACAGATTTTTGTAACCACAGCAAAGGGATGCAAACAATTAAAAGTAATAGATAGGCTGAGAAAAAATGCCCCAAAACAGCAAGCACAGAAAATGTTACCCCAACCCAATAAAATGCAATTCCAGGGACAAGGAAGAAACGAATTGCTATTATTGATGAAATCAAGATATTAATTAGAACAAAGAGGTATAATTTTTTCATAGTATCTGCTATTAAATAATTGACTCTACATATAAGAATCTTACAGCATTTTATACTTAACCCTAGCGCTTTCCTCAAATTTTTTAACAAACTAGCACTACGGAAATAAATTACTAATAATATCTTAACAAAAAGGGCCCAATTTAGAGCCCTTTTATCTTAGTTTAAATAAAATTATCGACGGTCTGCAAGAACTCTTAATAACATTAAAAATAAGTTAATAAAATCAAGATAAAGGGTTAATGCACCTAAAATAACAAATCGTCTAAACATATTAGGATCATCTTGTGATAATTGATTACCTAATTCTTTCAGTTTTTGCGTATCATAAGCTGTTAACCCAGCAAAAACAAATACTCCAATATAAGTAATTGCCCACATTAAAGGTTGACTTTGCATAAAGATATTAACTAGTGAAGCGATTACAATACCCACTAATCCCATAAAGAAAAAACGACCAAAACCAGACAAATCACGTTTAGTGGTATAACCATAACAAGCTAATGCAGCAAACATGCCTGCCGTGATAAAAAATACACTAACAATAGACGAATGAGAATATACAATAAAAATAGAAGTTAATGTTAATCCACTGACAGCTGAATAAAGCATAAATAATGTTGTTGCAGTACTACCTGACAAACGCCCAATCATACCAGACAAGAAAAAAACTAAACCTAATTCGGCTACAATTAAAATCCAAGAAAATACACTAAGAGAAATATAACCTCTTGGATTGAAAGTAAACAATAATTGAATCATTGCAGGGCTAGACGAGGCAAACCAAGCAACAATCCCTGTTAAGACTAAACCGACAGTCATCCAACCATAAACATGGCTCATATACGTTTGAATTCGACTACCTGTTTGTTCAATAATTGAACCATTAGGTGAATAATTGTTCATTAATTACCTCTCATTAAAAAAGAATGATATAACTGGGTATTATTATATCCTAAATAAATACTAATACCATTTTTTCAATGCTTCTTTATCCGTTTTTTTTGTCTGAACCCAATTTTCTCCTTGAGACGTTCGTTCTTTCTTCCAAAAAGGTGCTTCGCTCTTTAATATATCCATAATAAACTCTGTGGCAGCAAATGCATCTGAGCGATGTGCACTACTCGCGCCCACAAAAACAATTTGCTCATTGGCATTAATTTCATCTACCCGATGAATTATTGCTATTCGGCTTAATTGCCAACGTTCTCTCGCTTGAGCTGCGATATTAGCTAACACCCTTTCTGTCATACCTGCATAATGTTCTAAAAATAGGCTTATCGTTTGCTTTTCAAGACTACGAACTTTGCCCGTAAAAGTGACAATAGCTCCATCTTGCGGTAATTGTGAAAGCCAATCATTAAGCTGATTAACATCAATAGGTTCGTTGTTAACTTTGATAAGATCCATAATACTATCCTCCTGTTACAGGTGGAAAGAATGCAATTTCATCGTCTTCTTGAATAATATAATCAAGATCAACCAAAGTTTGATTTACTGCACATAAAACAGTACTTTCCTTAAAGGCCAATAGCCACCGTTCACCGCGTAGACTTAACTGCTCAATAAGATGAGAAACTGAAAGTTCATTAGCATCTAACATAACACACGTAGCACCCACTAACTCTCTAATTTGCGCAAAAAAAATAACTTTATTCATCTTATCTCTACTAACTTTTTAGGCTATAAAATCACCCGACTTACCACCACTTTTGGTCAGTAAGCGCACCTGAGAAATCACTATATCTTTTTGTACAGCTTTACACATGTCATAAATAGTTAAAGCAGCGACAGAGGCGGCAACCATTGCTTCCATTTCGACACCGGTTTGCCCATTTAATCGACAAAAAGATTGAATTTTAACACAATTGTTTATTCGATCTGGCTCGATCTTAATTTCAATTTTACTCAAAAAAAGCGGATGGCAAAGCGGGATAAGCTCCCATGTTTTTTTAGCCGCTTGAATACCGGCAATTCTTGCCGTTGCAAAAACATCTCCTTTATGATGTTTACCATCAATAATCATATTCAGTGTTTCAGTTTTCATTAAAACCAATGACTCAGCACTTGCTTCTCGCATTGTTATCTGCTTATCTGAAACATCAACCATATGAGCATCACCACGCTGATTAATATGCGAAAATGATTCGAGCATTATTTAATCCTTTACAATTTATTCTCATTAACTATAGCCAAGATAGCAAATTTTACTAATAGTTACCACTATTGCATATTAATTTACCAACTAATATATATCGTTGAGCAAACAAATTTATCTGTAATAATAAATTACCCTTGATGGCTTTTGCGGGTTAAGTAAAAACTGCGTACAATATAGCTTTATATTAACCGTAATATTTGTGATTTTGATGCTTATTGCTCATATAGCCTTGCCTGTACCACTTTACCAGCTGTTTGATTATCAATTGACGAAGCCTGCTCAGATTGGAATGCGGGTGAAAGTGCCTTTTGGCAAACGTAATATAATAGGAATTATTGTTAGTATTGATGAAAAAACTGAGTTTGATATTAAAAACTTAAAATCAATTACAGCAATTATTGATACAGAGCCTGTTTTCCCCCCTTCTATCTGGCAATTATTAGAGTGGGCGGCTAGTTATTACCATTATCCTATTGGTGAAGTTTTATTTCATGCTATGCCTATTTTACTCAGACAAGGGCACCAAGCGGTCAAAGATGAGGCAAAACGATGGCAATTAACTGCATTGGGAAAGCATATAGATCTGCAATCGCTATCTCGTGCTCCAAAACAAAAGTTATTATTATCTTCATTTAGAAATAATACTATACCTGACACGAATGTAAGTAGTGCCACGTATAACGAATTACAAAAGAAACAGCTTATAGAACAAGTCACCTATCTGCCAAGTAATGTTCAATGGCAAACAAATTTTTCAACTAATGCTAGCTCTATTCAACTAAATAAAGAACAGGCCCATGCTATAAATGCAGTGAATGAGGAAAATAACCAATTTAAGGTATTTTTGCTAGAAGGAGTGACTGGATCGGGTAAGACAGAAGTATATCTAAATGTACTATCGACTATTTTAGCAGCAGGGAAACAAGCGTTAGTATTAGTTCCAGAAATTGGCTTAACACCACAAACAATAAAACGTTTTCAACAACGTTTTAATGCGCCAATTGATATTTTACACTCAGGATTAACTGATAAAGAAAGGCTATCTGTTTGGCTAAGAAGTAAAAATGGAGAAAATGCTATTGTTGTTGGTACTCGTTCATCACTTTTTACCCCATTTAAAAAACTAGGAATGATTATTATTGATGAAGAACATGATAATTCCTATAAACAGCAAGAAGGTTGGCGTTATCATGCACGAGATTTAGCTATTATTCGAGCTAAATTTGATAATATTCCAATTATTTTAGGTTCAGCAACCCCATCTCTTGAAACACTTAATAATGCGCAAAACAAAAAATACCATTTATTGCAATTAACGGAAAGAGCAGGTAATGCAACACTAGCTAAACAATCGATTTTGGATATACGTGGGTTAGTGCTTACTTCTGGCTTATCTCAACCTTTAATTGAACAAATAAAAAAACATTTGTCTAACAATAATCAGGTAATGTTATTTTTAAATCGTCGAGGATTTTCACCACTATTGATATGCCATGATTGCGGTTGGATTGCCGAGTGCCCTCGTTGTGATAGGCCTTACACATTTCATCAAAAACAAAAAAAACTGATTTGCCACTATTGCGATACGCCAAGAGCAGTGCCCAAACAGTGTCCAAAATGTGGCTCTACACATTTAATGCCAATTGGATTTGGAACGGAACAACTTGAACAACAGCTTAAAGTGCTTTTTCCTTACATCAAGATCAGCCGTATTGATCGCGATACAGTAAGTAAAAAAGGTTCATTAAATACCTATCTACAAACTATTCAACAAGGTGGTGCACATATTTTAGTTGGTACACAAATTTTAGCTAAAGGACATCATTTTCCCGATATTACTTTAGTTGGAATTATTGATGTCGATGGTGCTTTATTTTCAAGCGATTTTCGAGCAACTGAACGATTTGCTCAAATTTATACTCAAGTATCAGGAAGGGCTGGTCGTGAAGCAAAAGCGGGGGAAGTTATTTTACAAACTCATCATCCAGATCACCCTTTGTTGAACATTTTACTAACTAAAGGCTATCAACAATTTGCTAAACTAACACTGCAAGAACGGAAACAAACACAATTACCGCCATTTAGTTATCAAGTATTAATTCGTGCTGCAGATCGGAATAACCATTATGCTCCTGCATTTTTACAGCATATTCATGATTGGTTAAAAGTACATTATGAGCCTGCTTTATGGCAACTTGGACCAATGCCAGCTAGCCAACCAAAGAAAGCAGGTTACCATCGTTGGCAATTACTCCTTCAACATACAAATAGACAACAATTACAGCAAATATTAGATCAATTATTAATAACAATCGCTAAATGGAGTGAAACATCAAAATTGAAATGGAGTATTGATGTAGATCCTATCGATAATTAGCGTAATATTATTTCCACCAATACCAATTGGTGGAAATAATAAATTATAATGTTATTTTACCAGCATTTTTGTCCAGTGTTGCCTGCCCAATACCTGAAACTTCTTTTAACTGCTCAACTGAAACAAAAGGCCCAAATTTTTCTCGATATTCTATAATCTTCTGAGCTTTATTCGGACCAATTCCACTCAACACTTTTGATAGCTCTTCTGCTGTTGCAGTATTTATATTCACTTGAACAATTTGTTTTTGTTCCTTTTTTATTGGCTCTGGTGTTGTAGAAGCCGAATCGGCAAAACTTGTGTTTGAAAAAATAAAGCTTGATAGCATAATACATAATAATGGAAATACTTTCATTTGATTAACCTCTTAACATAGTTACGCAAATAAATTTGCTTTACAACTATCTCACTTAATCAAATGAAAAAATTTCATGAATAATAAAAATGAGAAAAGTCACCTAAGTGACTTTCCATTTTTGCTATTATTTCTACTATTTTGGAAGTTAAATCACAAATTAGCATCGGGCATAATTTCTATCTTAGCCTTAGAACGTATATCTGCGGCAAGATAATAACGCATATCATTAAGTAATATAGGTAATAGTTCTGAAGAAAGATCTTTGTATTCTTTTGGTGTATCTACCTTAGTTAGCGCAACAATATACGCTGTTTTATCATCCAAAAGTTCCGCACCATAAACAGGTTTTCCTGATGCTAAAGGGTGTAAATTAAAAACCATATTAACAACGTTTTGATCAATTTCGGTTGAATTTCGATTCAACGTATATTTTTTTGCAAACTGTACGTTTTTAGCACTTCCTTTTTCATTTAGTTGAACCAATGCATTATCAATATTTGATTTAAATTGTTTTTTAGCCATTTCTGCAAAAAGCTTTTTATGGATTTCATCTTTAACTTCATCAAAAGAGGCAATGCCTTCAGGGCGATAATCAACGGTTTGTACAACAAAATCATACTTTCCATAATTTCTATCCGCTGTTATTAAATCAGAAATTTTATTAGTTGCTTTCTCATCAACAATCATTTCGTCACTAAAAATGACATCTCTCACTTCAGGATGAGAAGCAATCGAAAACTTATCATTGAAAGTGATCCAATCCGAAGTTCTTACTTCAAGACCAACTTTTTCAGCAAGTTCTTCAATGCTCTTAGGAGATTTTTTCAAAGCAGCATTAATCATTTTTTCTTGCTTTTCTAAAGCTTGTTGTATTTTTTGCTTAGTTAACTTTGAATCAATTTGATATTTTGCATAATCATAATCCATAAATTTTTTAGGTTGCATACCATCCAATTTTACTATCACATACCCATCATCCACAGCGATTGGCAAGGAAGTTTTACCTACTTTATTCAACTTAGCATCTTTAAGAAATTTAGGTAAAGAATCATCATCAGCAAACCAGCCCAAAAAACTCTTTTCACCATATGGAGAGATATGATTATCTTGTTGGTTCGTTTTAACCATCTTTTCGAAATCAGCTCCAGAAGAAAGTTCTTTAGCAATTTTATTAGCTTGTTCTTTATCGGTTACAAAAATTATACTGTAAGCTTTCTTTGCTGGATATGAATAATTTTTAATGTTTTTATCATATTCATTTCTTAAATCACTTTCAGTAACAACAATTGTTTTTCTTATTAAGTCTTCAGAAGCCACGATATATTTAACTTTTACTCGTTCACTTTTAAAAAACTCTTTGGGATGTTCATCATAATATTTTTGTTCATCATCTAACGTAACATTTAATTCATCAATACCACCTATAGAAGTATCAACTAAAGTAGCGTATACACTTCTAGTTTGATTTTTGAGTGAGTCTATTTCGGAGTCATTTGGCAAAACAAAGCCACTATTTACTATAGCATCAACAGTTTGTTGTTGTTGTAATACGGTTCTTATAATTTCGGCATAACTATCTGGAGTGAAATGATTTTCAGCAAGAAGATTTAAATAAGTTTGATTATCAAATTTACCATTTTTGAAAAAGTCTCTTTGTTTCTTAATAAACTTTTTAATCTGATCATTACTAATAGCTACACCAATACTTTGCGAAAACTTATAAGCTAAATAATTATCAATTTGATGAGATAATACATTACGGCGTAGCTGTTTAATAAAAGAACTATCACCGCCAGCATTTGCTGTTACAGCCCTTGCTTGGGCTTCAAATTCGGCTCTACTAATGCCCTCACCATCAACTTTTGCAATGTACAGCTGCTGATCTCGTGGGCTATTACCGCCGCCAAAGCCCAAAAATCCGACGCCTGTGAAAATAAAACATAAAATAATTATTGCAAAAATAATCTTAACAAAAATATTATTTGCTGCTGTTCGGATTGTTTCCATCATTTCTTGCGATTCTCCATATACCTAATGTTGAATTTCGAAAGTATAGCATATTTAACCAAATTGGCTATTGCCAGAATGTTAAGCCTCAAAAAAAAGATCAACATAAGTTGATCTTTTTTGAAATTATAAGATAGATTAATTTAATCTAACAGAATTCCCAACATTATTTTTTACTTTCTTTATAGCTTTTTTCGCTGGTTGCTTCAATGTGACTTTTTTATCTATTGACTCTATACCTAATGGATTGTTTTTTAGCGCAATTGTGAGCACTTCATCAATCCACTTTACTGGGTGTATATCAATTTCAGATTTCACATTATCAGGGATTTCTTCCAAATCTTTAACATTATCCATTGGAATCAATACCGTTTTAATCCCGCCTCGGTGAGCAGCTAATAACTTCTCTTTTAGTCCCCCAATAGGTAATACCTCTCCACGTAATGTTATTTCACCCGTCATCGCAACATCAGAACGAACAGGATTACCAGTTAATGTGGAAATAAGTGAAGTGCACATTGCAATACCTGCACTTGGTCCATCTTTTGGCGTTGCGCCATCAGGCACATGCACATGGATATCGCGTTTTTCATAAAAATCATTATTAATACCCAATTTTTCTGCACGAGATCGAACAACTGTCAATGCCGTTTGAATTGACTCTTGCATTACATCACCTAATGAACCTGTATAAGTTAATTTCCCTTTACCAATTACACTTACTGATTCAATAGTAAGTAAGTCCCCACCTACTTCTGTCCATGCAAGACCAATAACTTGACCGATACGGTTTTCATTATCCGTTTTACCATAATCAAAACGCTGTATCCCCAAGAAATCTTTTAAGTTACCTTGTGTCACAATAACTTTCTTCAATTTGCTATCTAACGCTAATTGTTTAACAACTTTACGGCAAATTTTTGCAATCTCTCTTTCTAAGCCTCGAACGCCTGCTTCGCGCGTATAATAACGAATGATTCCAATAATGGCTGAGTCATCAATACTAATTTCTCTTGATTTTAAACCATTGTTTTCTATCTGCTTAGCGATCAAATGTTGCTTAGCAATATTCAGCTTCTCGTCCTCCGTATAACCAGAAAGGCGAATAACTTCCATTCTATCCAATAATGGCGCTGGAATATTCATAGAATTAGCAGTTGCAACAAACATTACATCTGATAAATCGTAATCAACTTCCAAATAATGGTCACTAAATGCATTATTTTGTTCTGGATCAAGTACTTCTAATAATGCTGATGCAGGATCACCACGCATATCAGTTGCCATCTTATCAATTTCATCTAGTAAAAATAATGGATTTTTAACCCCCACTTTTGCCATACGTTGAATCAATTTACCTGGCATCGAACCAATGTAAGTGCGCCTATGCCCTCGAATCTCAGCCTCATCGCGCACGCCACCTAATGCCATACGAATATACTGACGTCCTGTTGCTTTAGCTATCGATTGACCCAGTGATGTTTTACCTACTCCTGGGGGACCAACCAAACATAAAATAGGTCCTTTCACTTTATTAACGCGACTTTGAACTGCTAAATATTCTAAAATTCTATCTTTTACACGTTCAAGCCCATAATGATCTTTATCTAAAACTTTTTGTGCCCCTTCAATATCTTTTCTAACTTTACTACACTTATACCAAGGAACTTGAATCATCCAATCAATATAACCTCGAACAACCGTTGCTTCTGCGGACATTGCTGGCATCATTTTTAACTTATTAAGTTCAGCTAATGCTTTATCCTCAGCCTCTTTTGGCATTTTAGCTTTAGTGATTTTTTCTTTTAGCTCTTCGTATTCATCAGTCTTATTATCTATATCACCTAATTCTTTATGGATAGCTTTAATTTGCTCATTGAGATAATACTCTTTTTGAGCTTTTTCCATTTGCTGTTTAACACGTTGCCGTATATTTTTTTCAACTTGTAATAATTCAATTTCTGATTCCATTAATGAAATAAGCAATTCAAAACGCTTAGCAAGGTTAACTGTTACTAAAATCTCTTGTTTTTGATTAACTTTTAAAAATAGAGTAGCAGCAATAGAATCAGCTAAATGAGATGGCTCTTTAAGTAAACGAATAGAATCAACCACTTCCTGAGCTATTTTTTTATTAAACTTTGAGTACTCATCAAAATTAGATAAAGTTAAGCGAATCATAGCCTCACTTATATCTGAAGCCATTTTTGTTTCACTTAATGGTTTAACCTCGGCAATAAAAAATTCATTGTCATCATGCTCAACTAAATCAAGCATTTTTGCCCGTTCAATACCTTCAACAAGAACCTTCACTGTTCCATCTGGTAATTCTAGTAGCTGTAAAACATTAGCTACAGTTCCAACTTCATATAAATCATCTATAGCAGGATCATCTTGAGATGGATCTTTTTGGGTTACAAGAAAGACTTGTTTATCCATTTCCATTGCCTTTTCCAAGCAACGTATTGATTTACTTCGACCAACAAAGAGAGGGATTACCATATGTGGAAATACAACAACATCACGTAATGGTAAAATAGGCATAATTATATGTTTAGTTCGTTTTATATTCATTTTATTCTCTCTAGTAGTACAAACCCATTAGATAAATATTGGGATCGTTTTTAGATATTCAAGCCTATCTTTTTTGATTAAAACTACACTAGTTATGAAACATTATTAGCAGTATTGGCAACTTTAATATTAATTCTTAGTTTACATATTTTGCCATCATACTTATGATGGCAAATTTATATTTTAAGCAGAAAGTTCATCATCTTCACTATGTACTAATTTCGGAACTTGAGATCTTTCAACAGTGTCTTTGTCTACAATCACTTTTTTAATAGTATTCATTGATGGTAAGTCATACATTGTATCCAATAATATATTTTCCACAATTGAACGCAAACCTCGTGCTCCTGTTTTTCGTTGCATCGCCTTTATAGCAATAGCATCTAGAGCTTCTTTAGTAAACTCAAGCTCTACACCATCTAACTCAATTAACGTTTTAAATTGCTTAGTGAGGGCATTTTTAGGTTCAGTTAGTATATTAATTAAGGCATTTTTATCCAATTCAGATAATGTACCAATAACAGGTAATCTTCCAATGAACTCTGGAATTAAGCCAAACTTAACTAAGTCTTCAGCCTCGATTTGAGCTAATAGTTCCGATTCAGAAACTTTATTTTTAGTACTTTTAACCTCAGCACCAAAACCTATTCCTGTATTAGTTGATACACGATTTTCGATAACTTTATCCAATCCACTAAATGCACCACCACAAATAAATAGAATTTTTGAAGTATCAACTTGTAGAAACTCTTGCTGAGGATGCTTACGCCCACCTTTTGGAGGAACTGAAGCAATAGTACCTTCAATAATCTTCAATAAAGCCTGTTGAACGCCTTCGCCTGATACATCTCTGGTAATAGATGGATTATCTGATTTTCGTGAAATTTTATCAATTTCATCAACATAGATAATACCCCGCTGGGCTTTTTCAACATCATAATCACAATTCTGTAATAATTTTTGAATAATATTTTCTACATCTTCACCAACATAACCAGCTTCAGTTAATGTTGTCGCATCAGCCATGGCAAAAGGCACATCTAAAAAACGAGCTAGTGTTTCAGCTAATAACGTTTTGCCACTACCAGTAGGTCCTATGAGCAAGATATTACTTTTGCCTAATTCAACATCACTGCGACTCACATGATTACGTAATCGTTTGTAATGATTATAGACAGCGACAGATAAAACTTTTTTGGCTTTCTCTTGACCAATTACATATTCATCAAGATGTTCTCTGATTTCATGTGGTGTTGGCAGTGTCTTATTAATAAATTCTTCATAGGAAAGAGAACTTTTCGTTTCTTCTTTTAATATCTCATTGCATAAGCCTATACATTCGTTACAAATATAAATAGATTCTGGCCCAGCAATAAGTTTACGGACTTCATGCTCACTTTTACTACAAAAAGTGCAATAAAGTAATTTTTCTGAACTTTTCTTATTCACTTTTACCACCTACCTAATATTAAGATCGTTTACTAAATATGGCATCAACTAGACCATATTCAACTGCTTTATCGGCAGACATAAAATTATCACGATCGGTATCTTTTTCAATCACACTAATATCTTGGCCGGTGTGCATGGCTAAAATATTATTTAAGCGGTTTTTTACCTGTAAAATCTCTTGTGCATGTATTTGGATATCTGAAGCCTGCCCCTGGAAGCCACCTAATGGTTGGTGAATCATTACACGGGCATTAGGTAAGCAATAACGTTTACCTTTAGTGCCTGCTGTTAAAAGTAATGATCCCATTGAACATGCTTGTCCTAAACAAATCGTGCTGACATCGGGTTTTATAAATTGCATTGTGTCATAAATAGCCATGCCAGCAGTAACGACACCACCAGGTGAATTAATATATAAATAGATATCTTTATCAGGATTTTCAGCTTCTAAAAATAACATTTGAGCGATAATCAGATTTGCCATATTATCTTCAACTTGCCCAGTCAAAAATATAACTCGCTCTTTTAATAATCGTGAGTAAATATCATAAGCTCTCTCACCACGAGAATTTTGCTCAACAACCATTGGAACAACACCCATATATGATTCTAAAGGCATTTTTATCTCCTAATTAACAAAATAGCCCAAACAGACAATTCTTATTTGGGCTTTATAGTGATCTTTTTATATAAAATGAAAAGACTAGTAAGTTAAGCTGTTTGCTGATTCATTAATTCGGAAAACGAATAATTCTTTTCTGTTACTTTGGCACTAGCCAACAACAGATCGACAACTTGATCTTCTAGTGCTACCGCTCGAATATTATCCATCGCTTTTTTATCTTTACGATAATATTCTAAAACTTCTTTTGGATCTTCATATGCAGTTGCAATTTCATCAATTAATGCCTGAACATGCGATTCATCTGCTGTTAATTTATTGCTTTCAATAATTTCGCTAAACAACAAACCAGTAACAACGCGTTTTTTAGCCTCAGCTTCAAATAATTCTTTTGGTAATTCCATACCAGGTTTTACATTACCACCAAAACGAGATAAAGCTTGCTGACGTAATACATCAACCTCACGGTTAACTAATGCCTCAGGCACATCAATTTCATTATTTTTAACCAAACCATCAATAGCTTGAATTTTGACTTTATTGCGAATTGTCGCATTGAGCTCTCTTGTCATGTTCTTACGAACTTCAGATCGTAAGCTTTCAATAGTGCCATCAGCAATACCGAAGCGTTTAATGACCTCTTCAGTAAGTTCTGGCAATTCTAACTCTTCAACCTTTTTAAGTGTTGTTGCAAATACAGCTGGCTTACCTTTTAGATTTTCAGCATGATAATCTTCAGGGAAAGTCACATTAATTTCAAACTGATCACCCGCTTTATGCCCTATAATTGCATCTTCAAAACCAGGAATCATACGACCTTGCCCTAATACTAATGCAAAATCATTAGCCTTACCACCTTCAAATTCGGCATCATCAACTTTACCAACAAAATCCAAAGTGACACGATACTGCTCTTTAGCTTCTTTACCAGTTTCTTTCCAAACACCTTGCTGTTTGCGTAAGGTTTCAATCATAGTTTCAACATCCGCATCAGCTACCTCAGCAATAGGTTTTTCAACTTCAATTTTATCTAAATTTTCAACTTTGACTTCTGGATAAACTTCAAATTCAACAGTAAAGGTATAATCTTCGCCCTTTTTATATTCTTGTGGTGTATAAGTTGGAGCACCAGCCGGATTTAATTTTTCTTGAATAATTGCTTCAATAAAATTTCGTTGCATTAAGTCACTTAATGCATCTTGTAAAATAGAAGCACCATAACGTTGTTCAACAATTTTTAAAGGCACTTTTCCCTTACGGAAGCCATCAATACGTACTTTTTTTGCCGTATTAATAAGTTCTTTATCAACCGCTTTCGTAATATCTTCAGCTTTAATTGTAATTGATAAACGTCGACCTAAACCTTGTGTTGTTTCTACCGAAACTTGCATCTTTATACCTCGAAATTATTGAATATTATCTGCCCATATTTATATAAAAACGATAACTGAGCTAAAAAATTTAAAAATAGGCGTGCATTATACCGATCGCAACCGCTTACGTCGAGACATTTCACTGTTTCTTCTCAAGTGCCTTCAAACGTTTATTCATTTCGTCAATATGTAAAACTAATGAAGCCGTTTTTCGCCAAACTTTATTTTCTTGCAATGGAATACCTGATGAATAAACCCCTGGTTCAGTAATTGGGCGCATAACCATACCCATACCAGTTATGGTAACTTGATCACATATTTCCATATGCCCATTAATAACACTTGCACCACCAATTAAGCAATGACGGCCAATAGTTAAGCTCCCTGCCATAATAACGCCACCAGCAACCGCTGTATGATCCCCAATAATATCGTTATGAGCAATCTGGCATTGATTATCTATAATAACGCCATTACCGATAATAGTATCATCAAGCGCTCCCCGATCGATTGTCGTTGAAGCTCCAATTTCAACGTTATTACCAATAACAACTCGACCTAGTTGAGGAATTTTAATCCACTTACCTTTATCATTAGCGTAACCAAATCCATCTGCACCAATTACAGTTCCTGATTGAATTAAGCAATTGTCGCCAATAACACAATTATGATAAACAGAAACATTAGCCCATAATTTTGTTCCTGCACCTATTGTGGTATTTTTACCTACAAAACTACCAGCACCTATAACGCAATTATCGCCTAACACTACACCGCTTTCAATAACTGCGTTAGCGCCTATTGATATATTACAACCTAATTTAGCTGTTGAATTAATCACTGCTGAGCTAGCGATATCCTTAGCTGGAGCAGGCGTAGTATCAAGATATTGTGCCAATTTTGCATATGCAAGATATGGATCTTTAACAATCAGAGCTGCACCATGCCAGAACTTAAGGCTTTCTGCTGTCATTACAACAGCAGAAGCCTTGCACTCTAACAAATTATTTTGTAATTTTTTGTCAGATAAAAAAGTAATTTGACCTGACATTGCACTTTTCATTGATGCAATACCAGTGATAGTTAAATCAGCATCACCGTGTAATTTAGCATCAAGTTGCTTAGCTAGTTGCTCTAAACGAAAAGCAAACATTATTTTTTAACCTTTGCCAATACTTTATCTGAAATATCAACCGCATCTGAAGCTGATAATGTAGCTTCGGCTTTTAAGATAAGATCGTACTTTTCTGTCTCAACAATATCTTTAACAGCTTCTTGGATTTTAGTTAATAATTTGCCTGCTTCTTCTGTTTCACGTTTACGATAATCAGCTGAAAAAGCTTTCGCTTTATTTTCAAAATCAGAAATCACCTTATTTAGTTTAGCTTTTTCAGAAGAAGACAAAGTTAAGCCATCTTTTTTTAGGCGAGCAGCGGCATCACCAGCTTTCTTTTCTTCGACTTGTAATGATTTGGCTCTTGCTTCAAATTCATTATCCAACGCCTTACCGACCGATTCACGTTGAGGCATACGTTGTAAAACTGACATAACATCAACCACACCAATTTTAATTTCTGCATTTGCAACGCCTGCAAAAAGAAATGCTAAACTAACACCAAGAATAGATATAATTTTCTTCACTTTAATCACCTATGTGTTTTTTATTTATAACATGGAATTACCATGTAGAACCTATATTAAATTGGAACTGTTGTGCTGAATCACCCTCATATTTCTTAAGTGGTTGAGCATAAGAAAAGACCAAAGGACCTAATGGTGACATCCATTGCACTGCAATACCAGCCGACATTCTAATATCCGATGGAGAACTATAATCTGGAATATTATTTCCTTTTAGTTTCCATTCGGTATCCCATACAGTCCCTGCATCAAAAAATAACGATGTCCTAATATTATCAGCATATTTTTCACCCGCAAATGGGGTTGGAACAATCAGCTCTGTACTAGCAAAAGCTATAGCATTACCGCCTACTGCATCTTTTGATTTTGTACACCCAGAGGTATTATCTAAACTATCACACACACCACTTTTATTAAGATATACTGCTTTAGGACCAACAGTATTGGATTTAAAACCACGTAATACTGATGCTCCTCCAGCATAAAAGTTTTCGTAAAATGGTAACTCTTTACCACCAAAACCACCTCCATAGCCAATTCTTGCCCGAGTTAAGAATATCCAATTATGGTCATTGTCAATCGGATAATAGTAAGAGGCATCTGAAACTAGTTTATAGAATCGGTTATCAAATAATGGCGCAGTGAATTTAGCGCTAGCTGTCATTTTTAAGCCATCAGTTGGGAAGAACCCACGATCTAAAGAATTATATGTCCAATAAGCACTTAGCAATAAATCATTGGTATCGAAAGAAATAGAATTTTTATTTTTCAAATTTTCACCCATGGAGTCAAAATAACGCCACATACTATATTGCGCTTGCATATCGGACAAATTATGATTAGCGTATTCAGTGCCAAAACGAACAAAATTATTTTCACTAATAGGGAAACCTAAATTAGCTGAAGCGCCCCAAGTCTTGCTCGCATATTCTGACTCATCATCTTTATCATCGTTTTTATAGGTGTTATAGTAAATGCTACCGCCTAAACTTACACCATCAACAGTAAAATAAGGATCAACAATAGAAACAGATGCTGTTTTATCTGTATCAGTAGTGTTAATATCAAATGAGACACTATTACCTGTGCCTAACCAGTTATCTTGAGAGATACCGGCATTGAAGCTAAGACCACTATCAGAACCGACGCCAACACCAAATTTGATACTACCCGTATTACGTTCAGCAACTTTATAAATAATATCAACTTGATCATCAACACCAGACACACGCTCGGTGTTTGCTTCAACAGTATCAAAAAAGCCAAGTCGATTTAAACGTTCTTTACCTAATTCGACTAACCCGTTACTTAACCAAGCTCCTTCCATTTGCCGAAGTTCACGACGGATTACGCTTTCGCTTGTTATGGTATTTCCTACTATCTTAATATTGCGAACATAAAAACGCTCACCAACATCAACAAGAACAACTAATTTAGCCGTATGTTCTGAATCATCCATTTCTGGCTGAATGGAAACTTTTGGATATGCATAACCAAAATTAGCAAGTAAACGTTTAATGCTATCCTCAATTTCAGTAATTTTTTTACCATTATAAAGCTCACCAATGGTTACTTTTTCGTTAGCGATTTTAGCAATTGCTTCTTTATAGTTTGCAAAATTACCCATAAACTCAAGTTTAGAAAGCTTATACTGTTCACCTTCATGGATATTAATTGTAACGTAAATACCTTTTTTATCTGGCGTTAAACTAACTTGTGTTGACTCAATATTGAAACGAGCATAACCACGATTTAAATAAAAACTTTGTAATTCATCCAAATCGGAGGCTAATTTTTGTTTTTGATATTTACGATCACCAAGCATATTCCACCAAGGTACTTCATCACGCAAGGTAAAACGCGAAATAAGTTCTTCTGATGAAAAAGCCTTAGCACCAACAATATTGATTTGATCAATTAATGCTGATTTACCTTCAGCAACAACTAATTTTAAATCGACACGATTACGAGATAATGGAGTTACAACAGCTTTAATTTGAGCATTATATTTACCAACACTGTAATAAAAATCTTCTAAGCCCTTTTCAATACCTGAAAGCATAGTGCGATCTAATGCTTCACCCTCACGAATGCCTGAACTATCTAGATTTTTCTTAAGCATGTCATTTTTAACTGACTTATTACCAGAAAAACTTATACTAGCAATAGTTGGGCGTTCTTGAACATGAACAATTAACCGATCACCATCACGAGAAATAGTAATATTATCAAAGTTTCCACTAGAATAAAGCGATTTAATTATACGCCCTAAATCCGCTTCATTAACATAATCACCAACTTGGATTGGCATTTCAAGCAATGCTGCCCCAACAGTAACACGCTGTAAACCTTCAAATTTGATATCTTTTACCACAAAATCATCAATACAAAATGCGTTAGAACTATATACTGCTGTAGTACTAAGCAACAAAGATGCTATAAGTAATTTATTTATTTTCATCGTAAATATTTATGCCCTCATTCCATCACAACCGTAAAATATCATTAAATAGTGCAATTCCCATTATTACCATTAATAAAAAAAAGCCAATACGAGAAAAACGCTCTTGTGCTTTATTTGATAAGGTTCGCCCTCTTATCTTTTCAAGTAATAAAAAAACAAGGTGTCCCCCATCTAATATAGGTAATGGAACAAGATTGATAACTCCCAAACTTATACTTATAAAGGCTAGAAAATATAAGTAAGAAGTAAAACCATAACTTGCTGTTTGCCCTGCGCCTTTTGCTATTGTTATTGGGCCAGATATATGTTCTAGACCAATAACCCCCGTTAATAATTGATAAAGCGAACGAATAGTTAACTTTGTAGTTAACGCCGTTTGCGCTATACCTTTATTAAACCCTTCGAAAAAACCATACTGCACAACTTTTACATCAGTTGTAGGATATAAGCCCACAACACCTTCCCCGTTTTTTTGAACGGTTGGCTCGAGTGTAAGATAAATTTCTTTGTTTTCTCGATTAACCTTCAACGTCATTGTTTGAGCTTTTTTAATCGTGTTGGAAAAATCATGCCAATTTGTATATAGCTGATCATTATAACCAATAATTTTATCGCCAACACGCAAACCCGCACGTTCTGCTGCCGAACCTGATACAATTTTACTCACAATTGGATAAATTTCCACCTCTTTAGGAACAAAACCAAATGCGGTAATAGCTGAGTCTTTTTCTATATCAAAATACCAATTACTAATATCTACACTTTTCTTAACTTCTTTTTTTTGATCGCTATTATTGGTACCATCAATATAGGTGAAAGACATATCATTCTTTCCCATTAGAGAGATTAAAGCCAAGTTTACATCTTGCCATGTTTCAATTTTGATATTATCAATAGTTTCCAATTCAGCACCAACTGGAATTGCTATTGTGGAAGCAGGTGTGTTAGGTATCACTTCCTTTATTTTAACGGGATAAACATTTACACCCATTAAAAAAATAATCCAATAGCTTATCAAAGCTAACACAAAATTAGCAAACGGACCTGCAAAAATAATTGAAGCCCTTTGCCAAATTTTCTTTTGATCAAATGCCAAGCTATTGCTATTGCTATTGCTATTGCTATTGCTATTGCTATTGCTTGATAATGCTGTTGATCTGGTATTTAACATTTTAACATAACCACCAAGTGGAATCATAGCAATTACCAATTCTGTTCCACTTGAAAATTTATGTGACCATAATTTTTTACCAAAACCAATTGAAAAACATTCAACTTGAACCTGACATAAGCGAGCAACATAAAAATGCCCAAACTCATGTATAGTAACTAGTATACTAATCGTAATAACAAATAATAACAGTGACCACAGCAAAATCAATCTCCATTTATAATAAATAAAAAGATAATGTAGTAAAAACAGGAACAGCAGCAGTTAAACTATCAATACGATCTAAAATTCCACCATGCCCTGGAATTAAGTGACCACTATCTTTTATACCTGCTTCACGCTTAAACATGCTTTCAGTTAAATCACCTAAAACCGAAACAAAAATTGCCGATAAAGAGCTAATAAAAAATGTACTAAATGTCATATCAAATAAATTAAGCATATAGGCAATGATACTAATTATGATAGCCACACTTATACCACCGATAAACCCTTCTATGGTCTTACCTGGAGAAACTTTTGCAGCTAATTTTCGTTTACCAAATGCGCGTCCTGCAAAATAAGCACCTGTATCTGTTGCCCAGACCAACACAAAAACATAAAGTAAGCAAACTGCACCAGTATAAGAATTAGACATATAGTTAATTGCTCTTAGTTCAATCATACCAATAAAAAATGGCACTATCGTAAAAAAGGCAAATAGTAGCTTTATAAAAGTTGAATGAATAACCGTTGAATCACTCCAGTATTTGGTTGTATCTGGATAGCTAACCACCAAATACAAAGCAATTAGCCACCATATAATTGATAAAGATAAAATCACGGTGTATAGCTTTATTTTTAATTCAACTGAATTTGGAATCAAATAAAGTATAGTTAATAAAACAACGATTGAAAGAGCAAATATTAATTTTGAATGTTTTTTAGTAATATGAAGAAACTGAGCCCATTCCCATGCAGCTAATCCACAAACCAAAATAATAGTTAGAGAAAATACAGATAAAGGAACAAAAAAAAGAACGACTATGACAAGTGGAATAAGCACAGCTGCAGCAAGTATACGATGAATTAACATAAATGATCCTTAATTGCGAATGCCGCCAAAGCGTCTCTCTCTGGCATTAAAAGCATTGATTGCTTCATCAAATAAAGCTTGGTTAAAATCAGGCCATAAGGTATCGGTAAAATAGAGTTCAGAATAAGCAATCTGCCATAACAAAAAATTACTGATTCGATATTCGCCTCCAGTACGGATAACTAAATCAACATTAGGAAATTCTCCCATACACATTATTGAAGCAAAACGATCTTCTGTTACTTCATCTAAAGTGATCTCCCCCTTAGTCACTTGGGTAGCCATTTTTTTTGCCGATTGCAAAATATCCCAACGCCCACCATAGTTGGCGGCAATATTTAGTACTAAACCCGAATTGTTTTTGGTTAAATTTTGCGCTTGAATAATCATATTTTGTAAATTATCACTAAAACGAGATATATCACCAATAATATTCAAGCGAACATTATTTTTATTCAAACTTTTGATTTCTCGTTTTAATGCATAGATAAAAAGGGAAATTAGAGCGGAAACTTCATTGGGTGGGCGCCTCCAGTTTTCACTGCTAAATGCATATAAAGTAAGAACTTTAACTTTTAAAGTTGCCGCGTAAGCCACAATTTTCCGTACCGTTTTTAATCCTGCCCGATGACCAACAGCGCGTAACTGGTTACGTTGCTGAGCCCAACGACCATTACCATCCATAATTATAGCCACATGACTTGGAATACCTCTTTTTTGTGTCATGCGATATCTCGTATTGTATTAATCATTGTATTAATTATATCATCTTGGTCAATCAACGCGTACCATAAACAACAATTGTCTTGCCATGAGCTGAGATTAAATGCTGATCTTCAAGCATTTTTAAAATTCGCCCCACCGTCTCACGCGAACAACCAACAATTTGACCTATTTCTTGGCGTGTAATTTTTATTTGCATACCATCAGGGTGTGTCATAGCATCAGGTTGTTTAGCAAGGTTTAAAAGCGTTTGCGCAATACGCCCAGCAACGTCTAAAAAGGCTAAATTACTGACTTTTTCAGATGTGACTTGTAATCGACTTGCCATTTGACTGGCAAGATGCATTAAAATATCTGGATTGACTTGAACAAGCTGTTTAAATTTTTTATACGAAATTTCTGCAACCTCACAACTTGTTTTGGCTTTAACCCAAGCAGTTCGCTCAGTACCTTCTTCAAAAAGTCCCAACTCGCCCAAAAATTGATTTTGGTTTAAATAAGATAAAATCATTTCATTACCTTCATCATCCTTAATCAATACTGCTACAGAACCTTTTAAAATGTAATAGAGAGTTTCTGCTTTTTCGCCTTGATGTATAAGAGTACTCTTAGCTGGATATTTATGAATATGGCAATGAGATAAAAACCATTCTAACGTTGTATCCGATTGCTGTTTACCAATCATTATTCCCACCTCTCCATTTAATTTACAACAATAACACTATAACAAAGTTACACAATAAATTATATACAAACAATCATTTTAACCATTATTTGATTGGCTTAATATCCATTGTTTCGTGCAATTGCGACCAAAAAATTGCAACAGAGCCATTAATTAATTGCAGTTTAACTTCATCAACCTTTTCTTGTAGTGATTTTTCTTGTAAACCGTAGTCAGTACCTTCGCGTAATACAAAATATTCAATTAGATTAGTTAATGTTTGTGGATCGAGGTCTTGCCAAGGAATAATCATATATTATAACAATAAATTCAAATTATAATTATTTTATAACAAAGCTTCGATAATATAAAGCATACAAAGTAATGCTTCATCACTAACAAAAAAACCACTCAAAAGAGTGGTTTTTGATAGCAACATGGCTTAACTTACTTTGTTCTAACTGCAAGTTTATAACCTTGAATACCAGCCTTATAATCTGTTGAGTACAGGCTATTATGCTTAGCTCCAGAATCTGAACCTAATAAGATAGCATCGTTAACCCCTACTTTATTATATGCGCCAGATAGAGCTGTATCTACTGCTTCTACTGTCTCATATGTACCAGTCACGTACCATTCATAAGTAAATCTTGAGGTATAATCCCCATTATCCGCTGTATCTTTCACTACTACAGCAAATTTTTCACCATATTTAGGACTAACCGCTGTAGATGCATAGTCAACAGCCTCTTCTAGATTACCAGCTACATCTAGCTTGTAAATATAAACTTTATACGAATCAGATTCGATTGGTCCAGGTCTAGGGTGATCAGGATTAGGCTTACCAGGACCTGTTGGTTGTGGTGGGTTGCCTGGGTTTTCTGGGCCTGGACCCGGGTTAGTCGGATCAGTTGGCGTTACATCTGGAGGATTACTAGCAAAAATATCACTTACAGTTATCCATTGGTTTGATAGAGGGTAACCAAAATCTGTTCTTTCTAAAATTTTAAAACCAATTTCAGTTTTACCAGCAAAATCGTTAGTAATAGCGAATGAAATTTCACCTACTCCGTCATTATTATACGTTGTACTGGCTGTTATAGCTACAGGAAGCCATTGACCATTTGTATCTTTAACAAAAACTTTTAAGGAGTCTTTTATTCCTGAAGTATCTGTATCACCATCTGCATCGATCAATTTATATTGAATGTGAATTGTATCGTTAACTTTAAGCGTGTCGTTGCTAGTAAGAAGACGTCCATCACGTTTGAAAGAGACCGCCATTGTATGCTCTGCTGATGAGTCGTCAGCTTTCATTACAGGTGCATTACCGGCGATAACTGCTTGGGTTGTCCCACCTATTGCAAATGCGCTACTTGCTGCATAGCCAGCCAAAAGCAAGCCTAACGCAACTTTTTTTACTGTAAAATTTTTCATGTTTAACTTCCTATTTTTCTATCAATTAACATGTTGTATTTATATAAATACACCACTTTTACTGGTGTTTCCTTTTGATTAACGATACGGCTCGGTAATCAAAATTCTTGTTCTATTACAAGACAGTTACTTGTAATTTAAATCCTTGATCGCCTGCACACGCAGAAGATGGTGCCGAAATTGGGCTGAAATCTAATAAACTGGTTGGCGCATCTGCTACAGCTTGAATACTAGTGCCTGATGTTGCATAACTGTCATTTATCCCCCTTATTTTGTAAGGTGCATCTTTACCCATAGCAACGTTAAACCATGGTCCTTTAGGATGACTAATAACATCATGTTCCAATAAAGTCGCATGAGTACCAGGACAAGCTTTATCATTTGAACCAACTAATGACCAAATAACAAACGGATCAGCAATTGGTGTATTGTTTGTGGTAAACGCTTTAACATAGTATTCATGACCAACTAACCATTCTTTTGGTCCTGCTGGGGTAAACTGAAGTATAGCCCCTTCACTTTTAGCAACTAATGTTCCATCTGCCTTCCAAACTTCAATGTAACCTGATTTACCGCCAGAAAAATTAACAGCAGCTTTATTAAATGATGAACCAAAACCGTATTGATCTAACGAAATTGAAAAATCAACTATTCCCTCAATATTTGAAGCCACATCTAAAGTATAACTGTCACCAATCACTTCTATACCCGCAGCTGTTGATGCATCAGATGACACTTTTTGACCTTTTGCAACTTTTTCAAATGATTTAACAATCACGCAAGGTTTTTGTTCTGGACACTCGTTCACATCGCCCGATGTACCATTAATTAAAGCTATTTTTTCACCGTTACTCGTTGCAGTCCATAACGCTGAAAATTCATTAAATGTTCCTGGTATACGATCCATTATTTCATTATCACTAAAGCCATCTACATCATCAAATGAGTTGACTGAACCGTTATCTACCTTTGGCTTAACAAGCGTTGCCAATACTGTCAAACTACTTAAACCATCAGCTCTTTGAGTCGCCAAGGTTGTTTTATTCCCTGAACTATCAACTGCCCAGACGCCAACTTTACGCATTGCTGGATCGGGCAATACCTCAAAGCTGACTGCATTAGATGTTGCGGATTTACCACGACTATCTGTAACCGATACCGATAAAGAATATTTACCATTTGTACTCACTGGGCGACGTTGGCCATTTTGATCAACATAACTCGGTGCAACAATTTGCCAGTTATTCGTGTCAACTGGCGGATTAAGCCACGAAGAAGCAGTACATGCACCTGTTGCTACACACAAAAAACCACCACCTGCATCTATTTCCAGCATATCGCCTGTCCACGATAAGCTAGATAGATTCTTAGCATTATGCACACTAATACTTAATGGATAAGTTTGTCCTTCGATCAACTGCGTTTGTTCAAGCCCTAGATCGACAGACATTTTCTTTTCTTTATATTCAAGAACAATATAGTTATTGCGGTCAACTAAATCATAACGGCTACCCTTTAAAGAACGAGCTGATTGAACCATATCTGGATCCAGTTGATCTTTTAATGGTGTGCCTATACGATAGTTCATCGTTAATTCTGCTTTAGTTGCCTTTTTATTATCTTGACCTCGTTTATGTTCAGCTTTAATCGTGAAAAGAGGAACTGGCGTATAATCAAGGCCAACAGTAACTGCTCTTGGATCTTTTTGTAGATTATCTTTACCAAATAAAGCTACTTTGTCACCATAGTATTGCTCATACATCAATGATCCACCTAAATGTGGATATTGTGGTAAATACCCTTGGAAGCGAATATCAAAACCTCTTGCTGCACGCTCTAAATAATCATCGAAATCCTTAGAATCTTTCCAATCAGATAAGGGGTGATAATAGTTAACCGCAAATTTCATGTAATCACTCCACGCTTCAGCACCAATACCTAAGCGGTTGTGATCACGCTGGAAATCATGATCAAAAAATACGTTATAACCAAGTAACCATGTTTTATCAGCAACATCCCAACGTTGACCAATACCAAAGTTACCTATGCGGCGCTTATGTTCATATTCTTGAAACGATATTTGACTAAATATTAACGTATCTTCAGAATCATATAATGGACTAAATAATTTTAGGTTAACGTTATTAAATTGCCCTTTATCACTCAGATCAAATTGCAACTGAGCGGTACCAAACCGTCCTAAAAAATCCTGCACAGCGTTACGAACTGGATCAACTACTTGGCTTTTAACTCCATTGCGTACATAACTTTCGGCGTAATCTCTACCTTTATTTTTTAAATGCCCTGATATACCACCGTTGTCTGGCGAAGTTATCTGTTTCCAATCCTGACTAGCTAAAGTTTGCAAAGTTGAAGCAATTTGCGTTGAAAGTGCATCTTTGTCTTTTTTTACATCATAGTTATCATCTGAACCAAGCTGAGGCAAATTAACATGTTTGTCATCTTTGTCATCTTTTATTTTAATTGCTGGCAATAAAGGAGAGTTTTCAGGCAAAACAATACGCTCACCGACATTAACAACATCTTTTTTATCAAAACGCCCTGCGTTCATTGCACGTAATTCTGAAATAGAGATACTACTTAAAAGCGCAATCTGATAAAGACTACGTTGCTGATTATTAATCATTTCACGAGCTTTTGAGCCATCTTTTAATTCAATTATCGTATTGCTATCTACAGGACCTTGCGATACCTGAGCATCAGTAGCATAAGCAGATTGCCAACCTAATGTGGCAATTACAAATGCAGAGATAATTGTTAAATTAAGATTCTTTCTCATCTTAATAGTCCTTATATTCCACCGACAATGGTCATAACATAAAACTTATAGCCAATATCAATTTATCTTTATTAAATATCAATGTTATTATTTATTAATATATTTTAGAGTACAGTTTATTCTTTTGTGCTTTACATTTCTTTACAAAGCTTTCTTAAGTTTTGCAATTTTATTACAAAAAAGTCATTTATCAAAATATTTTATTACTTTTTTTTGATCTTTTTTTAATAGTTTAGAATTTATCAATATAATTCAATCCATTAATTTGTGTTTTTTTGTTAATTTCATTACATTTGATTATATCTTTATGAAAAATAATGATTAAATAACACCCATGTTTTACCTAGCATAATATAAAAAGAGTTAAAAATAATAAGCTAAAAATACTATTTCAATAAAAACTTAAATTTTGGGATTAGGTCTTTATATAATATTTCTGCTCTTTTACAACAGCTATTGTTGTTTTATTGTCCTTCATTATAAATCTCTAAGTTTTCAGGCTCTTTAGATTCTGAAGATTTTTTACTTTCAGTTCTTTTTTGTTCTAATAATGACAAATAGTTATCATCAATCCCTTCAGTAATATATTTTCCATCAAAAACAGAACACTCTAAATGATGAATATTGGGATTTTGCTGTGTAATTGAATCAATTAAATCAGATAAATCTTGAAAAATAAGTTTATCAGCACCAATATCTTTTGCTATTTCATCAACCGTTCGATTATAGGCAATAAGTTCACTGGCAACAGGCATATCGATCCCATAAACATTGGGATGTCTAATTTCTGGTGCAGCAGATGCTAAATAAACTTTTTTGGCACCAACTGAACGCACCATTTCAAGGATTTCTTTTGAGGTTGTGCCACGAACAACAGAATCGTCAACTAATAGTACATTTTTACCTTCAAATTCAATACTATTCGCATTGAGTTTTCTTCTTACTGATAATTTACGTGCGCTTTGTCCTGGCATGATAAAAGTGCGACCAATATAGCGATTTTTAACAAATCCTTGGCGATAAGGTTTGTTTAAAATACGTGCTATTTCAAAAGCCGCATCGCATGATGTTTCGGGGATAGGGATGACAACATCAATATCAATATCCTTCCACTCTCTCGCTATTTTTTGCCCAAGCTTTTGCCCCATCAAAATACGTGATTGATAAACCGATACGCCATTCATTAATGAATCTGGTCTTGCAAAATAAACATATTCGAAAATGCATGGGTAATATTGAGGGTTGTTAGAACATTGTTGAGAATATAATTGGCCATCTTGAGTAATATAGATAGCTTCGCCTGGTTCGACATCGCGCATAAATTCAAAATCAAGAATATCTAATGCGACGCTTTCAGATGCAACCATATATTCGACTTTTTGATTTTCAAGAGTACGTTTGCCTATCACTAAAGGGCGAATCCCATAAGGATCACGAAAAGCAACAAGGCCATGACCAATAATCATCGCAACACAAGCATAGGCGCCTTTAATAATATTATGTACATTATGTATTGCGGTAAAAATATTATCTGCGGTTAGTGGATAAGTTGGGAATTTGTCGAGTTCATGAGCAAAAATATTGAGTAAAACTTCAGAATCAGAATTCGTGTTGATATGCCTTCTTGCTAGCTCAAATACTTTATTGCGTATTTGTTCAGTATTGGTTAAATTTCCATTGTGGGCAAGAGCAATACCATAAGGTGAATTAACATAAAATGGTTGCGCTTCGGATGGACTGGAACTACCTGCTGTTGGATAACGAATATGCCCTATGCCCAAATTACCTTGCAACCGTTGCATATGATGTTCTTGAAACACATCTCTAACTAAGCCATTTGCTTTGCGTAAACGAAAGCGATTTTGATTATCAATAGTCACAATCCCTGCGGCATCTTGCCCTCGGTGCTGCAAAACAGTCAATGCATCGTAGATCGATTGATTAACTGTACTATACCCTACAATACCAACAACACCACACATGCTATAGTTACCTCTATTTGTTGTACTAAAAAAGAAGAAGACTGCTGTATAAAATCAAAAAACCAACGAATAATAAAATGAAAATGTGGAATTAACTGTGATTGCACCCAGTAAGGTGATTGCGATAACGGCGTAAAGGTATCAACTAAAAAGAGTATTGCTGCAACAACCAAAACTCCTCGTAGCACACCAAAACAGATACCTAATATGCGATCAGTGCCAGATAATCCCGTTTTTTGAACTAATTGACCAATAACATAAGACACTATCGCACAAACCAATAGTGTAGTAATAAAAAGGAGAACAATAGCCACAGCAATACGTATTATATCGCTATCAAAATAAGTTAAATAATCGGTAATATAGATATAAAATCGGCTGGAAATAAAAAAAGCTAAGATCCAACTAATTAATGATAATGCTTCTCGTATAAATCCTCGCACAATGCTAATCAATGCCGAGAATGCAATCACTCCGATAATCGTAAAATCAATCCAATTCAACATAATAATTCACAATTTTATATTAATAATATTTTATTTTAATTACTATTTACAACATAAAAAAACGATAGCAACCAATAAAACAGCAATTAATTAGCAACGATCATACCTTTTAATTTTGTTAGGTTATTTAAGTTAATAATGACTTGTTCTGCTTGCTTTTTATTAGCATATGGACCAACCTGTAATTTTATTAATTGATTCGGTTCAGGCTTTTGAGGTATTGTTCTAACGTTATAATTATTTAACCTTAATAATGCAACTAATTCTTCTATTTTTTGCCTATTTTTCAAAGCGGTAAGCTGGATCATATAAGGTTTAAGTTCTTGTTGCGAAGCTGAAGAATTAGCTATCGTTGTTGAAGTATCGATATCATTATCAACAATATCTGGCGAAACAAATGAACTTGGATTTTGCTCTGAGTCAGAGATATAAGGATCCTTTGACATATCATTGGTTAAATTACCATCGAAATCATCTGAGGATTCTACTTCACGGTTTTGCTGAGTAATCACTTCTGGTTGCAAAATAGGTGTTGTCGAAGTTCGTAAGTTGGATTTATCCGTTATAATGGAAGGGATAATTGCTGCGATAATAAGCAATAATGTAGCAAAACCTACAAGGCGATTCCTTACTCTATTTTGGTTTTTGGGGCTAATTTTTTGATTGTTCACCATGTTCAATTTCACTTAATGCTCTGTTTCAGCTAAAACCTCTGATACCGTATGAAATGAGCCACATACCACAATAATATCATCCTCTTTAGCATCTTGTATTGCTGTTTGATAAGCAGTAGAAACCGTATCAAATGTTGATATATTAAGCTCACCTTTACTTAATAAGTGCTGTTTTAATACTGCTGCGCTACAACCTCGCTCACCATAAAGTGAAGCGCAATACCATTTATCGCCTTTTAAAATGGACAACGTACTTTTAATATCTTTATCTTTAAGCATGCCAACAACAAATCTAACTTCACTAATACTTGGATATTCCATTTTTAGTTTTTCCAATTGTTGTGTTAAATAGCTTGCGGCATGTGGATTATGCGCGACATCAAGGATCACAAGAGGCTTTTTCTGAATAATTTGAAAGCGCCCAATCAATTTAGATTTTGCCAAACCTTTAGTTATTTGGTCTTTGGTTATTTTAAGTGGTGAGTAACTTAAAGCAGCAATTGCGGTTGCGGCATTAGCTAAAGGGACATCGGCAATAGGTAGATTGTCATATTGCTTTATTGGTGATTTAAATGCCCAAGCATCTTTGCTAACTTGTTGATAGTGCCAATCGCCATTGACCGCATGGATAGGACAACAGGCTAATTTAGCTGCATTTAAGATAGATTCAGGTATTTCTGGCTCGCCTACAATAGCAATACTTTTCGGCTTGAAAATACCTGCTTTTTCACGTCCGATGCTTTCACGATTTTCCCCTAAATAATCAACATGATCAATGCCAATTGTGGTAACTACGGCTACATCAGCATCAACAATATTAGTTGCATCAAGCCTCCCACCAAGCCCAACTTCTAAGATAACAACATCTAATTTTGCTTGTTTAAATTGATAAAGCGCAGCCAGTGTTGCATATTCAAAATAAGTAAGCGATATATCGTCTCTGGCCTTTTCTATTTCTACAAAGGCTTTTATGGTGTTTTGTTCACTTGACTCTTGATTATTAATACGTACACGTTCTGTAAACCGTAATAAATGAGGTGAGCTATAAACACCAACTTGTAAGTTAGCCTCAAGCAATATCATTTCAAGAGTTCGGCATGTTGTGCCTTTGCCATTAGTGCCTGCAACGGTAAAAACATAAGGTGCAGGTTGCAATAAATTTAGGCGTTGAGCTACCGTTTTGACTCGTTCTAAACCCAAATCAATAGTTGTAGGATGTAATTGCTCTAAATAACAAAGCCATGTACTTAAATCGGACATGGCATTGGGTTGTTTGTTTTGCATACTCAATTAAACTGTCTCGTTTAGAGTAACATCATTAAAAGGATCTGGCAGTTTCATCAGCTTTGTTATTAAACTGGCAATCTTAGGTCGCATATCTTTACGATGAATAATCATATCAATGGCGCCTTTTTCAAGTAAAAACTCACTCCGTTGAAATCCTTCAGGCAATACTTCACGAACAGTTTGTTGGATCACTCGTGGCCCAGCAAAACCAATTAACGCTTTAGGTTCAGCTATATTAATATCGCCTAACATTGCCAAACTTGCCGATACCCCTCCCATTGTGGGGTCGGTCATGACTGAAATATAAGGTAAGCCTTCATCTTGCATTTTGGCAAGAATAGCACTGGTTTTTGCCATTTGCATTAATGAAAATAATGCCTCTTGCATTCGAGCTCCACCGCTTGTTGAAAAACAAATTAACGGGCATTTATCGGCAATAGCTTGTTCTGCTGCACGAGTAAATAATGCACCAACAACAGAGGACATCGATCCACCAATGAAAGAAAACTCAAAACAAGCGACAACGACAGGTGTACCAAACAATGTCCCCTTCATTACCACCATCGCTTCTTTTTCGTGAGTTTCTTTTTGTGCAGCAGTTAAGCGATCCTTATATTTTTTAGTATCTTTGAATTTTAAGATATCTTTAGGCATAAGATCTGTGCCAATTTCGACATCTGAACCATCGTCTAAAAAACGGTATAAGCGCACACGGGCGGGAATATGCATGTGGTGATCGCATTTTGGACAGACTTCTAAATTAAGATCCAGTTCAGCCTGATAAATAACTTGCTCACAGTTACTGCATTTTGTCCAAACCCCACCAGGAATATTCGCCTTTTTATGATCTGACGATATATTATTTTTACTAAGAATTTTTTCAATCCAGCTCATTATGATTCTCTCATTCTGGCACTCTTTACAAATTTCGGAGTATTGTACAATACTTTATACTAATTCTTAATAGTTGTTTTTGTTTTTATCTTATTTTGTAAATAAATTTTGCTAGAAGATATAACCTTTAAAGAAAAATGTGAAACAAAATATGCCATCAAAGCCAAATTAAATGCAATTGATGTGCAAGTAGGCATTTATAGTTAATGTAAAAAATATCATTTATTGCTTAATAAATATAATAAATATGACCAAAAAAAAATATTAGTATATAATTAGTAGAAGTTTATTTTCCATTTTTCAGATAAGGGGTTATAGATGGACAAGGAAAAAGCAAGCGCATCGTCATTTCAAGATGTATTAGAATACATTCGTCTATCACGTCGTTTAAATAAATTAAAGCGTGAAATATCAGACAATGAAAAGAAAATTCGTGATAACCAAAAACGTGTACTCTTACTTGAAAACTTAAGTGAATATATTAAACCTGATATGACTTACGAAGAGCTTCAAGCAATTATTGCGAATATGAAAAGCGATTATGATGATCGTGTTGATGATTATATTATTAAAAATGCCGAAATATCTAAAGAACGCCGTGAAATAAGTAAAAAAATGCGTACTTATCGATCAAATTAATATCTATGTTTTTATAAGTAGCGTCCTTTTTAGTTGTGGACGCTATTTTTATAGCATGAAATTAGCCTCCAGCTAATTTTACTTTGAATCCTTTTTCTTCTAACAATGATTTTAGTAAATCTCGTTTATCACCTTGAATTTCAATAGCACTATCTTTAACTGAACCACCACAACCACAGCGCTTTTTTAATTCAGCAGCTAACTGTAATAATTGTGCATCGTCTATCTCAAATCCAGTAATTACACAAACACCTTTACCTTTACGGCCTGAAGTTTGTCGCTGAATTCGAATAATGCTATCTCCCTTTGGGCGTGAAATAGCTGGCTTTGTCGGTTTAATTCGACCTTGATCGGTTGAATAAATAATCGGGTTGTCAGACATAATTTAATTAACTCTTACTTGTATCAAGTGTGGCCAAAATTGTTTTTAACGCTTTAGCTGGATCTTCGGCTTGAGTAATTGGCCGTCCAATGACTAAGTAATCAGAGCCAGCAGCTTGAGCACGTTGAGGTGTCATAATACGGCGTTGGTCATCAGGGTTACTACCCGCTGGTCTAATACCTGGTGTCACTAATTTAAAGTCACTACCTAAACGCGTTCTAAAACTTTGTACTTCTTTTGCTGAACAAACTACCCCATCAAGTCCACAATTTTTAGCTAGCATAGCTAATTTAGTTGCTTGCTCTAAAGGCGATGCATTAATACCTATTTCTTGTAAATCAGTCGATTCCATGCTGGTTAATACTGTCACAGCGATTAATATTGGCGCATCTTTACCATATGAATAAAGAGCATCTTTAGCTGCTGTCATCATGCGCGCCCCACCACTCGCATGTACATTGGTCATCCATATACCTAAATCAGCCGCAGCAGTTACGGCTTTAGCAACCGTATTTGGGATATCATGAAATTTAAGATCTAAAAAAACATCAAAACCTTTTTGCATAATTTGCTTAATAAATTCGGGACCTGCATGTGTAAAAAGCTCTTTACCTATTTTAAGACGACAATCTTTTGGTTCAACACGATCAATAAAATTCCACGCTGATTTTACATCTGCAAAATCAACAGCAATAATAATAGGTGATGGCATAACTTATTTATTCCTTTTAATCAAAATTTTTAGCTATTTTTTCTAACAAATTCATTCAAATCAGCATAAAAGATACGAGCACTTTCTTTATATCCTTTTAATGTTTGGTGAACTAAATCTGCACGCGCAAGCCCACGTTTTCGCCACTGTTTAATAGAAAACTGACCACCCATTGCCACTTGCCAATCCCAAAATAACGTTTTTTCAGATTTAGCAACTTGCTTTTGAATAGTCATTATCTTTGCAAAAGATTTAGGCATATTTTTTTCATTTGCCATAGTGTCTGGGGGTGTCATTATTAAAATAGCAGCATTAGGCAATGTTTCGCGAATCATTCTGATATTATTCACTAAATTTTTTCGATATTGATTACTGTCTAATGTTTCATCAAAACTTTCATTGGTACCATACGCTAGAATCACTAAATCACTTTGCGATACAGCAAGTTCTTTAAACCAGTTTTTTCCCCACTTTTGCCAAATGGTTTGTTTAGCGCCATTAGTCGCAATGGGTGAAACAACAACACCAGATTGTTGATTGCAAGTTAACCAAATACCACCCAGTTCCATCTCTTTTTGACCTTTGATAACTAAAGGCATTTTAGATAAAACCGATGCAGTTTGCCAAACCTTTGGGGTTGGTGTATAGCTGAAGTTAATTTTATTGTTATTAGCATCATAAAGCGATAGTAGGTTTGAGTTGTTTTTTAGTGTTTTAAAGGTCAATTTAACTTGCCAATTTTTATTGCAAGATCCTCTTGCTGTAATTTGGACAGTAGCAGAGTCTTTAATGGGTTTAGCAATAAAACCACCCATGGGAAAATCAAGATTACTTAAAGTTCGGCTACTTAACATATCCCAATCTCTAGCTCGCCATGTAACCGCTGCATGGCTTTGCCCTTTTATCGCTATAGGCGTTATCCAACCAATACCTGCGTTGCCATACTTTTTTTGCATTAATGTTCTAAATTCACCAGTAAAAAAGTCGGCTGCCACATGTGAATCGCCAAATTGAGTAATATTGATTACTCGGTTAGTTTTTTTATGATCCGCTAATGAGTTCAAATGCACTGCAAATTGTTTAGCGTTAGGATCCCCAAAATCAACAACAGTAGATGTTTTACTTTCAGCTACACTACATCCAGTAATCGTTATTGCAATGATGGCTATAATATATTTTAAAAATTTAATCACTATGGGTATCCTCTAATTCTTTATAAATTATTTTTTCCATAATGGCCTTTGCTAGAATTTTTTGGCCTGTTGGCGTAAAGTGAACACCATCATCAACCCTTACCTTAACTTTTGCTTTATTGCTTTCTACGAAATTACTAAATTTTTGATACGTACATCCCAATAAATCATTTGTCATTAAGAAATGTTGTTGGACTTTTTCTAATTCGGACTGATATAAATTATTTAGATAAACCATCGCATTATTTAATTTTGGTTTGCGCATACAAGGCGCTGCTAGCCAAAGTATTTGAACATCATGCTCTATGGCACTATTTAAAATAGATTCAATACGCAAACGGTAGTGTTCTTCCCACAAGTCGGATTGGAATTTAGCATATTTGACATAGCCTTTAACTGGAAAATCCCAAGGATCATTTGCGCCAAGAAAAACAACAAGCAATTTAATTGAAGGATCTGCAATTAGATTATCACTAATGGTTTTTGGCCAATCAAAAGCACTCGGATAAGCAAGCCCTGTGCTCTGTTTGCTCAAATCAAGGCTTTCTATTTTATACTGCCTGAATAGCATTTTTTTAACATATGGTGCAACACCTTGCATTAAAGAATCACCAGCAAAAAACACCTTATCATTGCTTGTTAATATAATGGGTTGTGGCTCAACTGGTACCGTATCTTTTTGTGCTTTTTGATTTTCATCTTGCTGTGCTAGGTCTGTTTCGGACACATTGTCAGTATTGACTCTTTGTCCGCTTTCAAGTTTTGTATTTTTTAAAGCATCAATTGTTTTATTTTCAGTATCTTTCACCGCAACATCAAGCAACTGAGAAAACGGAGGAAGTATTTTTATTGATATATATTTTTGAAAATCTTGTTCGTCATCTTTGCTTGTTTCAAGTTCTTGTATCAAACTTTCTTGGTTTGCAAGCGTATTACTATTCAACAAATCGGTATGATACACTTGCTCGCAATAAATCAATATTGATTTGTAGTAAATGGCTATTAACGCAATAGCGGTAACAAACATTATCAAAAATACATAACGAGTAGGCAAAAGATTGCTAGTAACAACAAGAGGTGAATTTGTTTTCTTATTTTTTTTACAATCTTTTTTAAGCGTATTTTTATGTTGTGATTTATTACGTTGCCGTTTCAAATTCGGTTTGGATTTTTTATTATTTTTTGAAAACGATTTTTTATATATTTTCATAATTAAGCATCATTAAAAATTAGCGTAAATAAAGTTTGGCATTCCTGATGGTGCAATATAAATCGTCAGCCATAAAATCAAAATAAAAACTAAAGGTAAATAGTAATTCGGTATTTTAGTCAACTGTAAAATAAACCACTCAGTCAAATTTTTACACATTGGGTAGGCAAGGTAGATGACACAAATAACCAAAAACGCCCCAGCATGATGCGGTTCTATCAATAAGTTATGAGTTAATGCTGTCAAATAATCTACAGCATCAGATAAACTTTCACTATTAAAAAACAGCCATGTAAAACAAATATAGTGCCATGTTAATAACCGTGCCATCAGTGGCGAACGCGCGGTTATCCAACCTTGCCCCAGATAACGGTCGCCAATATTAAGTACCACAATACCAATACCATGACATGCCCCCCAAATAATAAAATTAATGCCAGCACCATGCCACAATCCCGATAATAACATGGCTAACATGACATTAATTTGAGTGCGTATAAATCCTCGACGGCTTCCGCCTAAAGGAATATAAATATAGTCACGAATCCAACGTGATAAACTAATATGCCAACGTACCCAAAACTCTCTCAAATTTAATGACAAATAAGGAAGATTAAAGTTGATTGGTAAGCGAAAACCTAATAATAAAGCAATGCCAGTAACTAAATCGGTATATCCAGAAAAGTTTAAATAAATTTGTATTGCATACGCATAAAGGCCAACTAATAAATCAACCACACTAAATTCTAGTGGGTTAGCAAATATAGGTGTAACCCAATGCTCATTAACTAAACCACCTAAACAGTAAACTTTTATCACAGCTAAGATAAGTAGCGTAAAAGCGCGAAATGGCTCTAAAATTTCACGAGGTTGATTAACATTAATTTGAGGTAGAAAGTCTTTAGCTCGGTTAATAGGGCCAGCAATAATACTTGGAAAAAAGGACAAAAATAAGGCAAAATCCCAAAAATTAGCAACAGGCAACTCCTGCTTTTTTACTGAAACTAAATAACTTATTGAATGAAAGGTGTAAAATGAGATCCCAATAGGGATTAATACCGTGATAGCGGGAAGCAAAATCGGCAAATCTAATAAATTAAACAGATCTTGTAACTCGTAACGGAAAAAATCAAAATATTTAAATAATGCTAGATTAATTACAGATACACATAACCCTAAAATTAACCATCGCTTTGCATGACGTTCTGATGCTGCGATCATCACAGAAAAAAAATAGATCACACAGGTATAAATAAAAAGGATAAGTGAAAATCGCCAACTGTAACTACCAACAATCAGGTAACTTACAACTAAAAGCAGAATATTTTGTGTTTTGGGTGATAAGCGACAACCCCAATACAAGGCAAAAAAAGCGATAAAAAGTAAACAAAATTCAATAGATAAATAACTCACTACGATCCTTTTAGCTTAAATGTGTGCTTTTTTGAAGCATTAATAAAATTTTTATAAACAGCTTAGCTTTTTGCCTCGCTAATTAATTCGGATTGAGCAAGTACATTATAAATAATCAGTTCCTTATTCAATCCTGTAATAGTCAATAACTGATTTCTTGCTTGTAACCATAAATGATAAAGAGCAGAAAGCTTTTCATTATTTTGAGTCGCAAGTAATCGAACTAACGGGACTTGATCACGATTAACAATAAAGCGCCCCGCTTTTTGCTTCGCTTTAAGCGCATCGCTTAATAAAGCGCAAAACCAAATAATTCGTTCAATAAAATCTTCATTATCAAAGGTCTTTGCTAATTGCCAATAATTATTTTGAGGAATAACCTCTAATAATTGGCTACAAAACACGTTTCTTTGTTGCCACTTTTCTGGTGCTAATAGTGCGATAGCTCTTAGTGGCGCATTTTCGCTCAATAATAACGCCGAAGCAAGCTCATTATCACTGTATTGTTGATCATGTTTGTTTTTTAACCACTCAATAGATTGTTCTAACTTTGGAGTTGGTAAAAAATAAGAAAAACAACGGCTATGAATCGTAGGCAATAATTGGCTATTATGCTCATCACTTAAAATAAAATATGTACTGTCTGGCGGTTCTTCTAACGTTTTTAGTAGTGCATTAGCCGCTGCTTCAGTCATTAAAGTGGCATGTTTAATCCAAATAACTTTATTACCACCTTGTTGGGATTTTTCGTAAATCTTGCTAGATATATTACGTATTTGATCAATACCTATTGATTGCTTACCTTGTTCATTAGTTATCGCATAATAATCAGGGTGATGATGAGACAAAAACAATTGGCAACTGTGACATTTAAAGCACGGCTCCAATTGCTGTGAATTTTGGCATAACAAACGGTTGACAAGATTTTCAATAAATTCATTTTCACCGCTACCTTGGACATAATTAATTAATAGCGCATGATGAGCGCGCTTATGCATAATACCAAAAGCCAATTGCTGATAAGGTAGCAAAAGCCAAGGATAATCACTTAACATCATTAAATATTAACCTGTTTTGTTAACCAATCTATTAAAATTTGTTCAATTTGCTCAGCTACATTGTCAATTGATTTTGTAGCGTCAACCACCCTAATCGTTTCATCTTGTTTAGCTAGTTCTAAATAGCGTTGATGAACTCGCTTAAAAAAAGGTAGCGACTGTTGTTCAATACGATCGAGATCGCCTCGAGATCTTGCTCGCCGCAAACCACTTTCAGGATCAATATCCAAATACAAAGTCAAATCGGGTTTAAAATCACCTAATACTTGTTCCTTTAGTGTCATCATAAAAACTTTATCTAACTGACGCCCTCCACCTTGATAAGCTTGCGTGGATAAATCATGACGATCGCCAATAACCCATTTACCCGCATGCAGTGCTGGTTTAATCACATTGTCAATCAACTGAATACGTGCGGCATATAGCATAAGTAATTCGGCTTTATCAGTCAAAGGCTCATTATCTAAACCATTTTTAATAATATTACGTAAAGCTTCAGCTATCGGCGTTCCACCTGGCTCACGTGTAAATTGCAAATCACCAATATCGTGTTGATTCAAAATGCGAGCAACAGTATTAATAGCCGTTGTTTTACCAGCCCCTTCAAGCCCTTCAATGGCAATAAATTTGCCTGTCATACTAATTTCCTAAATTATTTATAATATTTATATGCCATTATATTGTACGCCATTTTTGCTAATTATTTTAGACAGCATTATTAATAATTTCTTTTAGTTTTACAGTAAATATTATAATAACAACTATATTGTTAAACTTTCCGTTAATTGTAAGCTATTTATAATAAAGAGAATATTAAACTTATAATTAATACAATAACAACCAACCTATAGATATTTAATGTAGAAATAAAAATCATTCAGAAAAACCATTGATTTTATTGAAGTTTTTATTTTATTTAAATTTCTATAAAATAAATGAAACATATAACAAATACAGCTTTACCTCTGTGGGTACAAGGAACACAGCTTCAGAGGCTTTCTGAGTTAATTTCTCAACGGTTTATCCCTGTACCTACAGGGAACACATTAAGTCGCTCTCGTGCTGTTTGATAGCGTTCGGTTTATCCCTGTACCTACAGGGAACACTTTCGCCATCATGAACGGGGATAACATCGAAATCGGTTTATCCCTGTACCTACAGGGAACACATCTACATTTCTTATTGGTATTTTTATAAATACGGTATATCCCTGTACATACAGGGAACACGATTGATGGCTCGGTTACGTGCTAACGCTATTTGGTATATCCCTGTACATACAGGGAACACACATAGACGTAGTCGGGGAATGAGCCTATAAGCGGTATATCCCTGTACATACAGGGAACACACACACCGCCCCCACTTCGTGAGGGATAAAGGCGGTATATCCCTGTACATACAGGGAACACTCTAAATATAGATATTTGTTTTATTTAAACTTATATCTGCTATTAAATCCTACCAAATTTTTCTAATTTTTAAAGAAAATTAACTTATTGATTTTTAATAGGTAAAAATGATACTAAGCGTAGCCCATCAAGATCTACCGGAACTCTTCTATTTGTACCATAGGTTTGAAAATCAAATCCTGATTCAGTATTAGTTGCCCAAGCAAGGACAACATTACCGTCTTCTGCAAATTTAATAATTTGTTGCCATATCATTTCTCTTATCGGTCTTGATATATCACCAATATAAACCCCAGCCCTAATTTCAAGTAACCAAATGGCTAAACGGCCTCGTAATCGAGCCGGAACATTTTCAGTTACAACAACACACATGCTCATTATTAGCGACTCCTAAAACCGCTATCGGCAAGAGATTGAGGTTCGGGAATAGCGGGGGGTTGAACATTGTCTGGAGGTGGCGGTGGTTCAATGCCACCGGCTGATAAAACTTCTTCAATAAGAGGAATTAATGTTGCTAATGTTTTCTGGCTTCTAAAAATTTCGCGACACGCAATTCTAACTTCGCGATCAGGATCGCTCTTGTTCTTTGCGGCGATTTCGAAAGCTTTGGGAACGACAGTATCAAATTTAATAATATCAGCAATATCATAAACAAATGATAGTGGCTTGCCACTATGTACAAAACCAATTGCCGGAGCATAACCTGCTGCCAAGACAGCGGCTTCCGTAATGCCATATAAGCAAGAGGTGGCTGCACTTATACATTGATTAATGGTATCGCCTTTTTGCCAATCTTTGGGATCATACTTTCGCCCATGCCATTTTACGTTATAACGTTTAGCCAATAAAGAATAGGTTTCTCGCACTCGTGCGCCTTCAATTCCTCGTAATTGTTCAATCGAACGACGACTGGGTGCAAGTTCACCAAATCGCAATTCAAACATCTTTTTAACCACTTTTAAACGTAAATTATCATCTAAAGCCAATTTAGCTTGATAAAGCAGTTTGTCAGATCTTGCTCCACCGGGTTGACCTGACGAATACATTCTTACGCCAGCTTCACCGACCCAAACAAGCAAGGTTCCGACCGTTGCTGCTAACTTGACTGCGGCATGTGAAACCCTAGTTCCAGGCTCAAGCATTATGCATGCTATAGAGCCTACTGGAATATGTGTTCTAATACCTGTTTGATCAATTAATACAAATGCCCCATCTAAAACATCAATTTGTCCATATTGTAAAAAAATCATTGAGGTTCTATTTTTTAAAGGAATAGGATTAAGAGGAACATAAACCATAGCACCCCATCCTATTGATAATGTTTTATCAAGAATAAGCCACAACCAAATCCTTTACTTTTACCAATACCTCGATAAATTGTGTTTAAAAACAATTCTGCATCCGTCACCGTTAACACCCCTTGATAATCAACAGTACTATAAGTAATCGGTTTGAGATCACTTCTTTTACTAAATTGCTGTTGGTTATAACTAATTACAGTGCAATGTACTTGTTGATCATCCGTTGTTAATAATGAAAATCCTCTGGTTTCACTCTGTTTTATTAACCAGTTGATTGCTGCATCAATTTGTCGGATTTTTATCTCTTTTGAACTTAAACCTTGTTGTTTTGCTAGATATTTAGCATTCATCATTACATCACTACGTTTACCATTTTTAAATACCACAGGATTAGCTCGTAAGGAAAAAATCAATCTCATTCCAACAGTTAATTTGGGTTGATATGGTTTAGTTTCTATTGAAAATAAATCATGATTTGAGAGTGGCTCGGTTTCCGATAATAAATAGTATTGATAACCTTTACCTATTTGTTCCTCATGGAATAAAAAGGCGCGTTTATCTTGATTAGGGAAGAGTTGCCATAACCATTGATGAATTGCATAAGGTCCTGAATTTTGCATTTTCTGATGTAAAACATCATGAAACCGATTCAGTTTTAAAGTAACTCGAGAAAAATACATCTATTCACTCCCTTTCAAATGGCCTGAAAACTGCTGACGGTTAATAAATTGCCATCGATGACGATTTATTGGTTGATCTTGTCGGCACTGAATTTTAATGACATCAAATCGATCTTCTTGATTATTCTGTTCCCAATAATATTCATCCGCAGTGCCTTGTAATAATTTATTGATAACAGGATCTTGACGATGGCAATCTTGGTAATGTTTATCGGCAAAAATAAAAGCATCGCTCAATGTGCCTTGGCACAAGATAGGCGATAATGGCAGTGATAATGGTGAGTTTTTTCTGCCTGCATATAATGGAAAAACGGGCTCAAGTAATGCTTGTTGTATTTGCTCTAAACGATAGGGCGCCTTGTCGGTTTCAGACATGACAATTTGATAATAAACGTCATTATAATATTCACGCTGTGATAATAAGGTTTCTAGCTCAAGAGGGCTTTTTCGTATTTCGTCAAAACGGGTATGCCATACTTGCTTTTTGTTCGCTTTAGGTGCTTGTACCGTTTGAAAATCTCTAAACCAACTATTATTAGCAATAAAAGGACGAATAGCAAAATGATAATGCAAATTAAAGTTATCAATTTGTTTATCATCACGCCTTATACCAAGTGCGGCAGCCACTATTCCTAATAAAGCCGAACGTGAAGGGATGATATTGCTGTGGCGAACTTCACCAACAGCCGGTTCGCCCCATGAGGTAAAAGGGGCATAAATCTGAAAAATAAGATGGTTTATCATCTTGTCCGCTCTCCTATTTTTGCGCAACAAAATCTAATGCAGCACTCAGTGTTCCTTCTCCTGTTTCACTGTTGAGAATATAGCGGCTATCGGCACATTGCCCATAAACTTTATCAAATTTATCACGTTGCTCTTCTAAACGGGTAATCGCATCATTCACCATATCTTGGCCACGAATTGGGTTAAAATAGGCCACAGCTAAAGAGCGCGGTTGTTGGGAGCCTTTTTCTATTAATAGATAAGAGGTATATGCTCTTGAGGCAAAACTGTTTTGCATACCAGTTGGAGCCACTTTTGTTGCCGATTCGGTTAAAGCTTTTAAGGTTTTTTCTACTAATGCTTCATCACCATTTAAATTTTCTAGCAGTAAATCACGGCTGATACAAACATAGGTGTAAAATAGTGCTGAAGCAAATCCTCGCTCACCCAGATGAGCAGAACCAGCATCAACATCGTTATTATTTAAATCATCAACAGCAGTAAAGAAATCATCTTCTATCGTAACCGTACTTACACCTAATGCATGAGAAACTTGGCACGCGGCTTCAATATTAAATGCTGGGCTATCTGCTAGCATTCGTCCAAATAATGCCACATCAACACTACTATTTTCTTTACGTAGTAATTTCACTTCATCATCGCTAGGCTCACGTTTTTCATTAATCAATAATTCCACTAATTGATTGATTGCTTGTTGCTCATTACTGCTAATATGAACCAATTGTTCAATCTCTAAATTAGTTAATGGATCTTTAGGTGATTTTTCATTTTTTACTTTACCAAACTGGCTTGCTATTTTGATGGTACTGTCTTTGGCTATTTTTTCAGAAATACCACTCTCAATCATTGGCGTATATACCCAATCTCGAGCAAAACGACGTGAGCGAACACCAATATGATCGCTTAATGATTGATAAAAAAAGTCCGAGGTTCGCCAAGCTCGCTTTAAACTTTGTGATGAAATACGTAAACGATCGGTGTTGCCCATTTTGGCTGTTTTTGGTCGCCCTAAATCATCACGGTTTAAATTTGAAGGCGCATAAGCAGTTAATAAGTGTAATTGAATAAATGTAGTCATGATGATTATTCCTTAGAATTATTTTTTGTTGAAAAATAGTCCATTGCCCAACGAACAGAAAGGCGTTCAAACGGATTAGTTTTGGCTGATGAATTATGCTTATACTCTCGCTCATACCACTCTTGCATCCATAAAAAGATGCCGTCGGCAAGTGAAATAAGGTTAACACCTTTTTCGCCACGTATTTTTACCGCACGAATCAAGCGACGACAAAATTCTTCAGGCGTTTGACTTTCGCAAAGCTGTTCAAATCGTAACGGAGATAAAAAGCTACGTTCACCACCTTTTACTTTTTCACTTAATTGTGCGGCAAATGGGGCTTTGTCATTATTAGCTTGAGCAAAAGCAGCGGCATTGACAAATATCTGTAGTGCTTGATACTGAACATCCGTTTGCGGCAATTTGCTATCGTTATGAATAAGTGCCTTGGCTAAAATCATATAGCCTTCTTGTAAGATTATAAATTCAGATAGTGCATTCCGACGTAATTCAGCACGCAATTTACGTCCATTGTAGCTAATACCATTAAATGTACATTGCCTTAGCTGCAACATAGAAAACCACTCATCGATAATCTTTTTATGGTTATCATTTAAGATCATCAGCTTTTTTTGGATAGTGCCTGACATGTTGTTCTCCCCCACATGCAATCAAGACGATTTGTTATTTTTAATCTTTTTGATATTTCTCAATTTATTAAAAGCTTTAATTAAGTTTTCTCTTGCGGTGATTTTTTCAGAGCTAATCATGAGTTGATCTGGGTCAGCAAAAGCAGCTTTATCATAAACTTGTGTGATATATTTCAATAAGGTATTGGTCCAATCGAATAACAAAGGAAAGCGACCATTTGGGTTGTCTTTCTCTTCAATCAATTGTTTAATATATTGATAAAAAGGCGTTTCAGTTTCCTTCCAATAAGCGATATCAACGGTGCTTGATTGCTTGTTAATACTACTCATCGCTTTACGGAGTATTGGCAAGGTATCTTTGCTGAAATCTAGCGCAAGTGTTATTAGTTCTTTAATATCGCTATCCAAATCATCAAATATTGCATAAACAGGGAAAGTATGTTCATACCAACAACGAGCCTTCATATTGTCAAAATCATAGCCAAAACACCAAAGATGATATTTTTCTGAAGCTCTCAATCCACGCGAATAATGAACTGCAACTAATCGGGCTGACTGAGTTTCGTCATTGGTACTGACCATACCTAACCAATCACGATAAATTAATCCTCCCGGTTGGCCTTTAATCGCAATCGGTTCCCCCGTTTTACTGTCGGTTCGATAAGGTGATAACGGATGTCGCCAATTTTTATATTGAACACCGTAATTTTTTGTTTGATACTGACTAATAAGCTCGGGCGATTTTTCACCACAAAGGTCACAATCGCCTTGCGTGGTATTTTCAAAATCAAGCTCAATGCGGCGAGGCATCCCCCAATATGCTTGACAGCAATTAGCTTGCTCAGGGAATACACTTAAATTTTTGGGTGGTTCGCTAGTTACTGTTTTGTTTAACCACGGGAAGACGGTTTCATCATAATGTTGAGGTTTTTCGTCATCATCGAGAGGCATCACATTTAGCCATAACTTTTTCCATAATGGCGTTGATGTATCGAGTGCAGGCATCATTAAAGTGGTAATCGGCCCACCACCTCGCAAACTAACGCGATGCCCTTGTCCTCCCGATGGCGCATTAGTTTGCAAAGTAAACAGTGCCATAACAGCGCAATGCGGGCAGATCGCTTTGACAAAATCACGTTTGATAAAATGGTCAGTATTTTTCTTTAATGCGTTTTCACCCGGTGCTTCAACCAATAAGCCCGATATTGGTACTTTATTACCATCTAATGGCGTAAAATCTTGCATAAATGCCGGTTTATGTTCACCAAATTGCATGGCCTGTTTAGCTGGTTTGAATGCTTCATCTAATTGTGATTGAGTAATACCTTCATGCCAATATTCTAACCATTCATCATTATCTTCAGGAGAAAAAGTGGTTTGTAGCAAACCGATAAGAAATTGGTATGCAGCACCTTGGAAGTCAGGTCTAAAATAGGCCAAATCGGAGAGGGTTTCGTCAGCAATTTGGCTAGGCTTAATTTTACTTATTTGACCATTAAAATGTCTCACGGGGATCCATTCTTCGTCTAGAAGAGATAAACAGAACAAAACTCACTCCTTCTTATTGACAATAAGCGATACACTATTATACCGCTTATCTTTTTTATATTAAATTAAAGTTTTAATGAATTTGTTTTTTTATAGTTAAGCTACAAGATCTAATTTCTTGTTCATTTATCTTTTGTTTAACTTCAAATATCAATGTTTTTTTTAATTTATTATTACGTTGCATTCTAGATTTAAAAATTAAAAAATATTTTATTAATCTCATTTTTTTACCTTCAAAATAATTCATTGAAAATATTAGCAACGTATGTATACTCAAAGTTCCTACACTTAGGCTATTACATACTGTGCTAATAATATACGGCTAGTTTGTTCTAGCCTGAACTAATTTAGCATACTCGTCATAGCAAATCAAGAAAACAACAAAGTAGTTAGCAATTATTATATTATACTTGTTCATAAACATAAAACATCTTTACGTTATATGTTACAATGGAATTTCAGAATAAACGTTCCTTATATTAATAGGGATAAACCGTAGTTAGCAATAATTGCGATCCGTTCCCCACTTTTGTGGGGATTTTTATTTTATCGTCAGTGAGTTAAGCGGGTGTTATTAGTCTAACGAAAATTAACCTAAAAAAATGTGATCTTAGCTTCTTTTTTAAAAAACTTATTTGTTTGAACTTGGTTGGATATTGACCATAAAAATAATATATCGATTAAACCAACGCACTTTCTGCATAGGCTATTACATGAAAAACCGATATCATGCATGACTTTAATTTGACTGCTTCAATGGCTTAGTGTTTATAATATTGCATAAAATACTAACCACTCGAAACATCAATTACATAATAATGTTACACACATTGAGAAATGTTATGATTAAAAAAAATAATGATCTAGATAACAGCAACAGTCCATCTGAGCGCCTTGATTCACCTAAAGAACAGTCTTCAATTCTGTCAATCCTTAATAAATTAGTTCCCTTTTCAATGATTTGGGTCAGTTTAGTTTTAATGTTTGGTGTTATTTGTATGTACACCAATGCCATGGGGCAAGACGAGTTTTATCGTTTTATCTTCTTTTTACGTAGTCCTTTTGTTATTGTGCTCAATAGCATTGCATTGTTGGTCGCTATTTTTCATTCAATCAGTTGGTTTAATTCCATTCCTAAAACGATATTTTTATATCGTACTGCTAAAAAATCACAAGCTTATTTAATTATTATAGGGTTGTGGATAGCGACAATTTTTGTGTCAGCCTATTTGCTGTTATTTATCTTAAGATAAGTGGTATTTAATCAATGAAAAATCAAGAAATCCAAGCTAGAAGCACCAATGGAAAAGTTGTAAAAGGGCTATTTGTGCTAGGGGGTACATGGGCGGCTGTTTTTTCTCCCATTGTGCTAATAACTATGATATTTATCCTCCCTTTTGGTGATGCAGCAACACGTTCTTATATTCTTAAAATAGCCAATACGGAATTTGGCAAAATCTTTTTATTTTTGATGATTTCACTACCTATCTGGTGTGGATTACAACAAATTTTAACCATTTTGCACAAGTATAATATTCACCCAAAACGCGAAAAACTACTTACTTTTGGTTTAGCATTGGCATGGACAGTTCATGCCATTTATGTCTTGTTTATTCGGATATAGCAAACATTTGAAAATTGCGACAAAATAAAAAGCGTTATTAATCAATTAACGCTTTTTTTATTTTTGGAAACTAATAATAAGTAATTTCGCGAATAATATTAGTTTGTTTGTTATTTTTAGATTTTTTGGCTGTAAGCCAATCGTTTTTTTCATTAAATGTTAAAAATTGAGTGACATAATGTGCTAATTCTTTACCAGCAGATAAATAAGATGTTTCTATAGTTGTTAAACGATGAAGGTTGTTATCATACTGATACAAAAAATCACTCTCGTTTTGCATATTATTACTAAATTGATAGCGCACTTTAGCTAATTGGTGTGTTTGGTATTCAAATGTGTAGGTTGAAGCTCCTTTTTGCTCTTTCCCTGTATATTTGCCATTCTCATCAATTTCTTTGAGTTGCCATTGGACATTTTTATTGATAAGGCAATTATTATTATCGTAAACGTAGTTATCGGTTTCAAAAAAAATGAAATCAACCGCTTTTTTAGTCTGTTGTGATACAATAATTTTACCTTGTTCATCAGTATTAAATTGGGTAATGCTATTAGTTTTATCTTCGACATCTTCAATAATATTTTCCCAACCCGATTTATTTTTTTGTAGGTGTTCAGAATAGATTCGAACGTTTTTATCTAAATAAAGAGCATAATGGCTTTTTATTATTTCTCCGTTAGTATCATATTCTAATGCATGTTTAGCGTTCGTACTGTTAGTTTCAGTAGTTAATTTAGTGGTTAATGTTCTCACCTCGTGTCTAATGCCTTGTATAGGGGAATCAATATAATCAAGGATCTGAAAAATATAGTTATTGGCATTCGCTGTATTTTGAGTAGGATTATCACTACAAGTTAACGCCATGGCGTCTATTGATGTGAGTGATAAACAGAGCGTTAATAAAAAAAATCGTATTTGTTTTTGCATCGTGTTCCTGCTGAATAATTTATTGTATGCTTTTACCTTTTGCCCATTAATAATGCATCATCCCAATTCACTTTTTTACCTTGTTTTTTATTTGATTGGCTGTCATCTTGATGAGTAAATTTTTCTTCTTTGTTTTCATCTATCAACGTGTTACTCGCTCTACGAGGTGGTTTATCTAAAAAAGAAAGTAACTCTTTGGTGTATTCTTCTTCAGGAGAATAGAAAATCTTTTCTCGCGAGCCTTGCTCTATAATTCTACCCTCTTTCATAACAACAACTTGATGACACATTGAGTAAACCAGCGCTAAGTCATGGCTAATAAACAGGTAACTGAGCTGATGTTTTTCTTGCAATGATTTCAGTAAATTAATAATTTGTTTTTGAATTGTATGATCTAAAGATGAAGTTGGCTCATCTAAAATTAACAATTCTGGCTTTAAAATTAAAGCTCTAGCAATAGCTATTCGTTGGCGCTGCCCACCAGAAAACTCTGTTGGATAGCGATAACGCATATCGGGATCTAGACCCACTTCTTGCATAATATCAATAACGGCCTGCTCACGTTGTTTCTTACTTTGTTTTTTGTGCGTCATTAATCCTTCACTAATAATCTGTTCAATATTAAAACGAGGATTAAGTGACGAAAACGGATCTTGGAATACGACTTGGATACGACTTCGGAATGGCAATAATTTTTTGCCAGTTAGATTTTGTATCGGGTGGCTATCAAATACAATATTACCTTGTGATTTAATCAACCGCAAAATAGCTAGTGCCGTTGTGCTTTTACCGGAGCCCGATTCCCCCACAATACCGACCGTCTCGCCTTGATGTACAGCAAAACCAACATTATTGACAATTTTCTTTTTAGTTTTTTGAAAAAATCCCTTTCTAGCGATTACCTCAACATCCAAATGGTTAACATTAAGCAGTATTCCTGGCGTATTAGGCAATGGCGCGGGATCGCCACTCGGTGCTGAATTTAATAAGGTGCGAGTATATTCATGTTCAGGACGTAAAAAAATGCGTTGCCTATTGTTATACTCAACGATTTTTCCTTGCTGCATAACAGCAACTTTATCCGCTAGTTTTTTGACAATGCCAAGATTGTGTGAAATAAATAATAGACTCATATTTAATTCATTTTTTAGCTCTTTAAGCAGGCGAATAATTTGTGCTTGTACCGATACATCTAGGGCTGTAGTTGGCTCATCGGCAATTAACAATTTGGGATGAGTTAGAATGGCCATGGCAATCATAACTCGTTGCCGTTCTCCGCCCGACAGTTGATGAGGGTAAGAGGATAATTTGCTTTTTGGCTCTTTAATGCCCACTCGATCAAGATATTGCAAAATTTCATTACGTGCGACATTTCGGCGCATACCTCGATGTAATGACAGCACTTCATAAAGCTGTTTTTCAACCGTGTGTAGTGGATTAAGTGACACCATCGGTTCTTGGAAGATCATGCTAATTTGATTACCACGCACATTTTGCAGTGTTTTGTCTGTTGCATGTAATAACGATTTTTCTTCAAACAAAATATCCCCTGTGGGATAAGTCACTTGATCTTTACACAGTAAACGTAAAATAGACAACGCTGTTACACTTTTACCCGAACCAGATTCACCAACTAAGGCTAACGTTTCTTGTTCATGGATATCAAAACTAACATTGCTTACTACTTGGGATACAGCTTGAATGTTACGTTTAAAAGCGATACTTAAATCCTGAACGGATAATAAAGGAGAACTCATCGATACACTCCTTTGTTTGGATCAAATGCATCCCTGACTGCCTCACCAATAAAAATAAGCAGCGAAAGCAAAGTTGCAATGATTAAAAATGAACTAATACCAAGCCAAGGTGCTTGCAAATTATTTTTACCTTGTAGCAATAAACGACCAAGAGACGGTGAATCAATAGGCAAACCAAAACCCAAAAAATCTAGCGACGTTAAGGTGGTAATTGATCCACAAAGAATAAATGGTAAAAAGGTTAATGTTGCCACCATCGCATTAGGTAATATGTGGCGGAACATAATTTTAATGTCACTAACCCCCATAGCTTTAGCTGCACGAATATAATCAAAATTGCGGGTACGTAAAAATTCAGTACGTACAATTCCCGCTAACCCCATCCAACCAAATAAAACGGTAATACCAAGCAACCACCAAAAATTAAGCGGTAAAATACTAGCTAATAGAATAATCACAAATAATCCAGGTAAACCACACCAAATTTCAATAAATCGCTGACCTATCAGATCAACGATACCACCATAATAACCTTGAATCGCACCAATAATAACACCAATGACAGAAGTAAATACTGTCAAAAAAATGGCAAAAAACATTGAGAGACGAAAACCATACAAGATATTGGCAAACACATCAAAACCCGCATCAGTAGTGCCTAACCAATGTGATGATGAGGGCGGCGTTGGAAAGGTGCTTGCCGTATCATAAATTAATGTACTATAGCTGTAGCGAAACGGTGCCCATAAAATCCAACCATTAGCTTCTATTTTCTTTTGTACAACAGGATCAAGATAATTGGCTTGTGTTTCTAATTGACCACCAAACTGTGTTTCTGGATAAAAATGAAAAATCGGTGAATAATAATTATCCTGATATTTAATAAAAATAGGTCTATCGTTAGTAATAAAATCAGCAAATATACTAACCACAAATAAAATTGAAAATAACCAGAGTGAATAATAACCACGACGATTATGTTTAAACCGTTGCCAACGTTGCTGATTAATAGAATAGTTTTTGGTCATTATTTGTGTGCCTCAAAGTCAATGCGTGGATCAATCATCATATAAGATAAATCCGATAAGAGTTGAGTGATGAGCCCTATTAACGTAAAAATATACAAAGAACCAAAAATGACTGGATAGTCACGTTGAATAATAGCTTCATAACCCAATAAACCAAGCCCATTGAGCGAAAAGATAATTTCAATGAGTAACGACCCAGTAAATAGAATACCAACAAAAGCAGCAGGAAAGCCCGATATAATCAGTAACGTTGCATTACGAAAAACATGTTTATATATAATTTTTCGTTCACTTAAACCTTTAGCTCGTGCAGTGATGACATACTGTTTACGAATTTCATCTAAAAATGAGTTTTTAGTCAACATAGTGAGCGAAGCAAAACCACCAATGACCATTGCAATGGTGGGCAAGCAAATATGCCATGCGTAGTCTTTCACTTTGCCCCAAAAATCAAGTTGTTCAAAATGATTTGAAATAAGCCCTCGTAGAGGGAAAATATCCCAATAACTACCGCCCGCAAACACCACGATTAGCAATACAGCTAATAAGAAAGGAGGTATAGCATAACCAATAATAATTAGTGTGCTTGACCAAAAGTCAAATATAGAACCCTCTTTCACCGCTTTACGAATGCCTAAAGGGATTGAAATTAGGTAAACAATTAGTGTGCTCCACAGCCCCAACGAAATCGAAACAGGTAAGCTTTTAACAATTAACCCTACTACCGATTCACTTTTAAAAAAACTATTGCCAAAATCGAATGAAATATACTTTTTGAGCGTTTCAATATAACGTTCAAATATTGGTTTATCAAAACCATACTGTTTTTCAATCATTGCGACAATTTGTGGATCGAGCCCTCGTGATCCTCGATAGCTAGATTCATTCTTATACTGTTCAATTGATGTCGATGAACTAATGCTTCCGGGCAATAGTCCTTGTCCTGCTTGCGATCCATTTTCAATCATAGCAAGCGCCTGATCGACAGGCCCACCAGGGGCTACTTGCACAATAAAAAAATTGATAGTTAAAATCACAAATAATGTTGGAATAATCAATAGAAGTCGACGAATAAGATAATTGAGCATATTAATGTTTCCGATTTTTAGGCAGGCTAGCTGCTTTGTTAGCATCATACCACCAGCTATCAACGCCTATTGCATAAGTCGGTTGTATGGCTGGTTGCCCAAATTTGTTCCAGTATGCATAATACGTTTTACTGTTATACCACATTGGAATCATGGGGTACTCTTGCGTTAGAATTCGGTCAAGAGCTCGCCCTAGAGGGATTAATGCTTCTTGATTATCTACATTTTTGGTAATTTCAGCAATAATGCCATCAATCGCCTTGTTATGCAAACCCGATGCGTTCCACGATGAATTAAGATACTCGCTCCCCCAAAGTATCTGCAAATTAGAGTTTGGGTAATTGACGGCATAATAATCACGAGCAACCATATCATAATCACGCTCACGAACACGGCGTAATTGTTGTACTGAATCTAATAAGGTAATTTTCATGGTGATCCCTAAGCGCGCTAAATTTTGTTGGAAGGGAATTGCATACTTAATATCACTACCAAGATAACTAATCAGTTCAAATTCAAAAGGTTGCTGTGTTTTAGTGTTAATCAGTTTACCTTTTTTAATTACCCATCCAGCTTGTTTTAGTAATTCAGCAGCTATTAATAAATTATCACGATTAAAACCCAATCCATCACTTTTAGGTACATAATAAGCATTACCAAAAGCACGCTTTGGAATAATATCTTTATAAGCATTTAACCATTTTAGCTCTTGTTCGCTAGGCTTGCCGATTGCTGCATAGATTGTGTTTTCAAAAAAACTATAAGGCCTTTTGTAACTGTCATAATAAAATGCATGATTTAACCATTCAAAATCAAATGCCAGTGTGATTGCTTCACGCACTTTAACATCGTGAAACAGATCTTTTTGCAAATTAAACGCTAACCACTTAGTATCAGTTGCCGTTTGAACGGGTTTTTCTTGTTTAACAATGTGGTTAGCATCAAAATATTTTCCTTGATATTGAGTAAACCAGTTTTTAGGTTGATCTTCAGCTCGTAAATCATATTCACCTGCTTTAAAGGCCTCTAACGAGATATTATCATCCATATAATAGTCAATTCGTTTTTCGTCAAAATTATCTAACCCTTTATTAATCGGCAAATTACGTGCCCAATAATTGGGATTACGTCGATAAACAACATATTGCCCTAATTTATATTCGCTAATATAGTAAGGACCACTACCAATAGGTGGGGTGTTTAAAGGTTCAGCAAGATCATGATTCTGCCAAAAATGTTTTGGCATAACTCGCATGCTACCGACAAATGAAAATAATTTTTCACGATCAGAATTAGGGATATCAACACGCAAACGATAATTATCTATCACTTTAACGGTAATGCCTTTATTATAAACACGATATTGAGGCACACCTTCGGTCATAAATTTGTGAAAAGTAAACGCAACATCCTGTGCAGTAATTGGCTGATCATCTTGAAAACGAGCATTTGGGTTAATTGAAACTTCAGCCCAGCGATAACTATCAGAATAAGTTATTGAAGTAGCAATAAGTGGATAAAAACTGGTAATATCATCGGCAGTATTGGTAAAAAGTGTGTCATATAACGATCCCGAACTCCGCTCAGGAGCTCCTCGGCTAGCAAAACGATTAAAATTATCAAAAGAGCCAACTTCAGCTAGCTTAATCGCACCACCTTTAGGCGCATTTGGATTGACATAATCAAGATGTTGAAAATTAGCTGAATATTTAGGTTGACCTGAAAGTGAAAAAATCGTTTTATGATAAATTTTCTCAGTTATTTGGCTAGGACCAATAATATCAATTCGTTCATCCTCAGTTAATTGAACTGGGGCATTAACATCCTCGTTTAGATCAGTTTGAGGCTCTCGTTGTTCTTCATCGGCAAAAGCAGGCGCAGAACAAATAACTAGACTAGTTAGGCAACTCAAGATGAATAATGTTTTTATAGGTTGTTTAATTCGAATAATCATCCCAAATCCATTAGTAATTTATTTAACAATAGCGTGTTTATGCTACTTTTTTATTTTTAACATATCTAAATCATCTAAGGTGATAACACTCCCCTTAACTCAGGCTGTCTATTTTGCCAAACTTCAACTAAATGAGCAAAACCTAATTAATAAAGTTGATATAAAATGATAATGTTAGGTAAAAAGATACCTTTATTTTTAAATAAAACAAGTTATATTAAATCAATTATTAAAAAATAAATATCATAAAAAAAGATAAATATTATTAAACATATCTATTGTCAAACGTAATGAAGGGATAATATCAATGATTGAATCGTTTTATCAATATTGGGGAAAATGTCGACAAAGGGACAATAGCGATGATAGCGATGATTATCACCTACTGGCTTATCACAATTTAGATGTCGCTGCTTGTGGATACCATATTGTTAAAAAGAATTATTTTTATTCTGCTGAATTATTTGAGCAACTTGGCTTCTCATCAGATGAGATGGAAAACGCAGCCCTTTGGTTTGCCTACTTTTTAGCTTGGCATGATATTGGTAAATTTGCTAATGGGTTCCAGCAATTATTCAAGCATAATAATCCCAAGCTCGTCGCCGCCGATCCAGCAAAAAGTTACACTACCCGACATGATTCGCTTGGACACTGGTTATGGCAGAACTATTTAATTGAAAAATCAGAAATACAGCTAGAATCATACAATTATAATATTGAACAGGTATATAATATCTGGTTATTAATCATGACAGGCCATCATGGTAAACCGCCTATATTGGATGCCAATGGTAACTCATCATTTAACACACAAGATAAGCAAGCTTCATTAGGTTATATTAAAGCAATTAATCAACTGTTTATTGTGGATAATAATTTAGCCAGTTACCACACCCGCTTTTTTGACAAAACATTCCGTAAAAATCTTAACAAACTAAGTTGGCTATTAGCGGCAATAACCGTTATTAGTGATTGGTTAGGTTCCAACCAACAATTTTTCCCCTTTTCTTCAAATGTGATGGAATTGTCAGAATATTGGTTAAACTACGCTCTAGTTAGAGCTGAAAAAGCCGTAGCGGCTTTACCTCAACAATCCCCTATTATGCCTTTCAATGGTATCCAAAACTTATTTCCATTTATTGAAAAACCAACCCCCTTACAACAGCAAGCATTATCTTGCCAACTATCAGATAATGGCCCAGAGTTATTTATTATGGAAGATGTTACTGGAGCGGGTAAAACAGAAGCTTCAATGATTTTGGCACATCGATTAATGGCAGCAGGGAAAGCACAAGGGATTTATATTGGCTTACCAACTCAAGCTACCGCAAATGCAATATATCAACGCACAGCACAGGTATATGGGCAATTATATCGATCTAACAGCCATCCATCGCTTGTTCTAGCTCATGGTGCAAGTTATATGAATCCCAATTTTACCCAAACAGTCATTAATTTGGATAATCTTAGTCAACCCAAATACCTCACAAATGAAAATTCAGCGAGTAGCGAGTGTAATGAGTGGTTTGTTGACACACGAAAAAAATCATTGCTTGCTGAAGTTGGAGTTGGAACGCTAGATCAAGCTTTAATGGCAGTTATGCCGTTTAAACATCAATCGTTGCGGCTATTAGGACTACGACATAAGTTACTGATTTTAGATGAAGTTCATGCTTATGATAGTTATATGGCGAAATTATTAGAATCACTGTTACAGTATCATTTTTCACAAGGAGGGAGTGCGATTATACTTACCGCAACTTTACCCTTTTTTCTACGTGAAAAATTACTTAATGCTTTTTATAAAGGATTAAATTCAAATCAATCGCCTTTAACGCTAAATTCAGATTTACCTTTTCCTTTATTGACAAAACTCAATCAACAAGGCTTAGTCGAACAAGCAATAGAGACAAGAGATGAAGTAAAGCGGCAAGTTGATATTGACTGGATTGATAATATTGATTCTGGTATAGAAAAAATTAAGATTGCCATCCAGCAAGGGAAAATTATTTGCTGGATAAAAAACAGTGTGGCTGACGCAATTAGTTTATATCAACAACTACAACAAAATTTGAATCTTGATAGTAAGCAAATTTTACTATTTCATAGTCGCTTTGCATATTGTGATCGCTTGGATATCGAACAAAAAACGTTAGCATGGGCAGGAAAAACCTCAAATCATGCAATTCGCTCAGGAAAGATCATCATTGCAACTCAAGTCATTGAGCAATCATTAGATCTCGATTTTGACGAAATGATTAGTGATATTGCCCCAATTGATTTATTGATACAACGTGCAGGTCGTTTACAACGACATGTACGAGATAAACAAGGAAATATCAAACTATCCACAAACCAAAATCAACCTTGTGATGATAGAAATAAACCGATATTAACTATATTTGCGCCAACTTGGAATAATAATCCAAGCCAAGATTGGCTAGATTACCCAGAATTTGGCAATACTAAATATGTTTACGCCAATCATGCTTATTTATGGTTAACGCAACGAATCTTACGTCAAAAAGGCGTCATAAAAATGCCCGAAGATGCCAGATTACTCATTGAATCAGTTTATCATAGCAATCTTGAGCCACCTGAAGGTTTACAAGAGGTTTTTTATAAAGAATTAGGACAACAACTTGGGCAAAGTTCACAGGCTAAAAGTATGATATTGAATTTTAAAAATTGTTATAGCCGAGCGCAATTCAATGCTGAATGGGATCATGAAATTGAAGTATCTACCCGTTTATCAAGAGATAATATTGATCTTTATTTAGCTTATCAGCAAGATGATAAAATCGTTCCTTACTGTAGTAGTAGTGAATATGCTTGGGAACAAAGCCATCTTACAATTAATGTATCAAAATGGAATAGAATAAAAAGTGCGATTCCACAACTAGAACAGCATCATCTAGAAAAATTAAGGCAAAAGATACATAGACCTAATGCAATAATTGTTTTAATTGAAAAGGAAAAAGTATCTTGTTTTTACACTAGAGAATTAGGCTTTTATCTCAATTAATTAATGCTGTAGATTAATCATATTTGATTAACCAAAGCTAAAATATTTTGGATGGCAGTTTTTGCTTGGTGGCTATTTTTCCAACATGATGATCCAGTTAACAAAGCGCCTTTGTTTAATATTTCATCTAATGTGGTGTTACGTAGTTTTTCGAAAGAGTCTAATTCCATTTGTTGCAATCTTTCAATAATTTTATCACCAACAAATTTTAGTTCTAAAAGCTGTTTCTTTTCAAATTCTGAAAAAGCCATATGTGTCTTTAGTTATTTTAAAATAGTTGCGATGAGTTTACTATTCTAGATTCAGTTTGTCACTAGACGACCAAAACTATTTTATAGTAACTAAACCACATAATATAAAAGAAACCGCTAGAATAATAAGATAATAATAAACAGGTTCGGAAGAAGGAAATAGCGACACCATAAATAAAGATACAACAGCGGCCAATCTAGAATATATAGCCACGCAACTTGAAATAAATGATATATCGTTTTCGTATTCTTTTTTTAACAAAAAAGTGTAATATCCACTCGTACTAATAGATAAAAAAGAGGTAGTACCATGAATAAGTGAGTATATAAAAATACCTATAAAACCGACTGTTTCATTTTGAATTATCAATAAAAGTAAAATACAAAATAACCCACCCGAAATACCACAAATAGTTGTACTAATCATATATTCTTTAGTAAAAATACCAAATTTAGGCAGGATATGATTCATTATAAAGTGAAATAAGAAAGCACCAATGTGGCAAAGTACGAGAATAAAGACTTTATCTTTAGATATAGTACTTATATTTATACCGTATTTCATAATTGGTTACCAAAAATGAAAAATAACTTGTATAATGGATAGGCTACACTAATTGGTACCAGTTTTATAAGATCATTGTTATGATAAACTAAAAATAAAAGAAAGTGACAACAATAACAATCGATTCAGCGCGAAGAGCAAAACGTAGCTTTACTAACGAGTTCAAAAACAAATGGTCATGCTATATCAAAATGGTAAAAAACGTGCGGATATCGTCGCAGAGTATGACCTCACCAAATCAGCATTAGATAAGTGGATAACGCAGTACCAAACTACCGGCTCGTTCATCGCAAAAGATAATCGCTGGGCTGAAGAGAACGAACTTATCGCGCTACGCAAAGAGAATAAACGCTTGTTAATGGAGAATGATATCCTAAAGCAAGCGGCGTTGATAATGGGAAGAAAATCGCGTTAATTTTACATAATAAGCATCGATACAGTTTACGTGCATTATGTCGATGTTTAAATGTAACGCGAAATCGTTTCTATTATCAGCGAAAATTGACGCAGCAACCACAAGATATATCGCTAGGTGAAATTTTTAATAATCATTATCGAGATTATGGCACTAGGCGTCTGCAAGCAGAGCTGAGAAAGCAAGGCATAACCGTATCTCGACGCCAAATAGGTCGAGTTATGGCGAAAAATGGCTGGGTTTCGAAGTACACCAGTAAAAAATAGGGTATTCATGCAGAAAAAAGCAATGAATCGTCTGCGGGGGAATGAACTTAATCGAGAATTTGATATAGGTCAACTACGAAAAATATTGGTGAGCGATTTAACCTATGTGAGGGTTAAGCAACGTTGGCACTACCTTTGTGTAATTGTTGATATCCGTAATCGAGAAATAGTGAGGCGAAGTGCTGGCAGGCATAAAACAGCGGCACTAGTCATGCAAGCTATGAGTCAAATACCCATGAACTTACAGATGATTGAGTTTTTTCATTCTGATAGAGGAAAAGCGTTTGATAATCATTTAATTGATGAGTGCTTAACCGCATTTGGAATTAAACGGTCGTTAAGTCGCAAAGGCTGTCCTTATGATAACGCAATTGCAGAAAGCACATTTAAAGCCGTGAAAACAGAATTTGTGTCAAATACGATTTTTGATTCACTGGCGCAACTTAAATTGGAATTTAATCACTATGTGGATTGGTTTAATTATAACAGGCTTCATTCGTCTTTAAATTACCAGTGGCCGATTGAATACAAAAGAAAGGCCTTATCTTTTTGGTACTAAAAAGTGTGGGCACACCAGTATAGAGGAAATATACCAACAAACAGTCGTTGATAGCTATTCCAGACTCGCTTTTACTAAAGTCTATACCGAGAAAAATAGCCTCATTATTGCCGATATGCTTAATGATAAAGTGCTGCTTTTTTTGATAGTGAGCAGGTTCCACTATTACGCATACTGACTGACCGAGGTATGGAACATAATGGCCATAAAGAACGTCATGCTTATGAACCTTATCTTAATTTAGAAGATATTGAACACACCAAAACCAAAGCCTACAGTCCACAAACAATGGGATTTGTGAGCAATTTTATAAGACGATGAAAACAGAATGTTATGATGTCTTATTTCGACGTAAGGTGTACACGCAATTGAGTGACATACAAAACGATATTAACTAATGGCTTGAATTTTACAACCGAGAAAGAACACATTCTGGAAAATATTGTTATGGAAAAACACCATGGCAAACTTGGATAAGTGCAAAAGGGTTGGTTATGGAAAAACAACTGGAGAATTTATTTTACTCATCGGGCACTCATTTTGTTAAAATAAATTCCGATAAGTATATTGTTGTTCATATTGTTCTGGCAATACCCAGTCCTTAGCTGAACGACCACGCATACAATAATAATAGATTTCAATATATTCAAATAGTGCTTTGTTGGTTAGCATCCTCGGTCACTGCGAACGAGCATATTTTTAAGAAAGTAACGCCGAAACAAAGCTTGCTTTAATGTATTACAGACTAAATGACGGTCTAGGTAACGATTCGTTTGCCTAGCTTTTCGATATTATGAGAGTTGATATTCCCCCCATAAAATCGTTCAGGTATAGTATTGATTTTATTTAGTTTTTTTGATTTAATAATTTTTATAAAATCAAGTGCTTATAGTTTAATTTATGTTTTTATTGTGATGTTTTTTTTGAGTTTTTCCACCATTACAAAGTGCTGACAACTGAGACAGGATAGCCAAAAAACCTCTTTATCCTATCTAAAGCAAAAAATTGCTAAGAAAATCGCTCTATTTTCTTAGCTCATACATTGCTATTAAAGCTATTTATTTAACTCATTTAACCAAAAGCCTAAAGCGTTCAAAACCATAATGAATAAAAATAATCATTGAAGTTTACTCTTTTAATAAAGAGCCAACTATTGAAAATATAATTCCTCTAGTAGTCAAGAATTAAACTATAAAAGGTTAAAGCGAAGCACAAAGACCATATCTACTAATGCTTGAACCATCTCCGAGAACATCACCGTCATCCGAATCGACACCAAACTGAAGGCTGCCCGCTGTATCACTAGTCCAGTAGTTACGGTCGGCAAAGTCCGCATTGGTATAATGAAGCATGTCGCCCCACTCGGTAAAAAAACCTGCGCCAATTCGACGCTGGTAATGATTACCAGATGATGATGGTATGGCACCGACAGAACCTTGACACCAGTGACCTGACCACTTACCCGAACAAACCGCATTAGTTAAATCCCTTACCTGTGGAAAACGATAACCTAAATGACTACACCAAGAGGCTTGATTAGAAGCGTCATTAGATCGAGATCCACGATTAACGAACCACTGCTTCAACTCAAACCCATACTTAACGACCACACTACCTTGACTATCTCTCCCCACTAACTCAAATGTTTGAGGCAAGGTTGGCTTGCTAAGTGGACTTGGGGAATCTGAGCTTTTTTGGTTATCACTTGCCCTAGGACCCGTTAGCGTAACGCGTATTACCTCTACTGAATGATTGGATATCCAATCATCGCTTGCATTTGGTAATGTCCTTGTTACAGTAGCTGTTATTCCCCCATGCGTAACAGAAGCCCAAGTCAACTGGCGACCTCCTCCTATGTCTAAATCAAAGTACAAGCCATCTGCACCTGTTGTCGGAAAATTTAATTCGTAAAATGTTGGATTAGTTGATTGAACTAGAAATCCTTTAGTTGGATTCCAAATATTAGGTGGACCAGCGTAATCACCTGTACCATAGGTTAGATTGGGTCTTACATAACAGATTTTAGGAGGTAAATTTGGGCTGATGTAGTACTCCACCGATTGACGGTGGAAATAATTTGTATCTGGTACACCGTACTGTGTTTTTAAAAATCCCGCTGTACTACTTAACATCACCTTATAAGGTGCTTTACAAATATCTAAAATATCATTACGACTAACAGCATTACCATTTTTATCGAAAAAATAAGCAGATAGATTTCCTTTTGCGGTTACGCCATTTACTCCCTGACCATCACCATCATCATCGCCCCAATAATGATAAGTGTTCACTATATCATTTAAACTGACTGAATCAACTGATGAGGGAATCAACATGTGAATATCGCTTAAAGTACTTCCTTTAGGTAAAGTTATTGGATTTGTTACGCTTGATGTATTGGTTGATGGAGTAACTATTGTTCCATCCGATAGAGTGATATTCAATAAATCCTCGGTTGTGATCACTTTAGTTTTACCACCATCAAATGTTAAATATGGTGCACTACCTTGTATAACATTACTAGTATGCACCGTTAATGCCTGCGAATTGGGCGAATACGACAATAACAACAATGGTCCTAATACCAACGGGATTTTTGTAAATAATTCTATGGATAATTTCGATGATAAAAATGAGGCAAGTGTAAAAACTCGTCTAACGTAGTTATTTGATAAATTTAAGACATAGGTTTGCCATGTCTGGTGTCTGGTGTCTGGTGTCTGGTGTCTGGTGTCTGGTGTC